>CALLYR010000033.1 GCA_937859005.1 uncultured Paracoccus sp.
ACTACTTCATCCGCGACATGAACAACGACCGCACGGCGTTCCTCGTGAACGGCGACGTGCGGCTGCGCGTGCGGCTGGTGCCGCGCCCGCCCCGCTCGGCCACGGGCTTGGGGGCGGACCGGGCCGCCTCGGACGGGCTGAAGCCTTCGGGCTGGGGCGCGCGGGGCAGGGCCTGCTTGACCAGATTTTCGATGGCGGCAAGATATTTGTCGTCCGCGGGCGTCGCGATGGAAATGGCGGTGCCCAAGCGTCCGGCGCGGCCGGTCCGGCCGATGCGGTGGACGTAATCCTCGGCATGGCTGGGCAGGTCGAAGTTGAACACATGGCTGACCGCCGGAATGTCCAACCCCCGCGCCGCCACGTCCGAGGCGACCAGGAACCGCAGCGTGCCTTCGCGGAATCCCTCCAGCGTGCGGGTGCGCTGGCTCTGGTCCAGGTCGCCGTGGATGGGGGCCGCGTCATAGCCATGCGCCTTCAGCGACTTGGCAACGATGTCCACCTCGGTCTTGCGGTTGCAGAAGATGATGGCGTTCTTCAGCCCGCCATTTTCGCTTTCCGGGCCCTCGGCGTCGATCAGCGCGCGCAGCAGTTCGCGCTTCTGCTTCGCGCTCTGGTCCTTGCGGGTGGGGGTCAGTTCGATCAGCTTCTGGGTGATCGTCTCGCTGGTGGTGGCCTGGCGCGCGACCTCGATCCGTTCGGGGGCGTGCAGGAAGGTGTCGGTGATGCGTTCGATTTCCGGCGCCATCGTGGCGGAGAAGAACAGCGTCTGCCGGGTGAAGGGCGTCAGCTGGAAGATGCGTTCGATATCGGGGATGAAGCCCATGTCGAGCATCCGGTCGGCCTCGTCCACGACCATGATCTGGACGCCGGTCAGCAGCAGCTTGCCGCGTTCGAAATGGTCCAGCAGCCGCCCCGGAGTCGCGATCAGCACATCGACGCCCCGGTCGATCAGCTTGTCCTGTTCGCCAAAGCTGACGCCGCCGATCAGCAGCGCCTTGGTCAGTCTGGTATGCTTGGCATAGGTGTCGAAGTTTTCCGCCACCTGCGCCGCCAGTTCGCGCGTGGGGCACAGCACCAGGCTGCGGGGCATCCGCGCCCGCGCCCGGCCCCGGCCCAGCAGCGTGATCATCGGCAGCACGAAGCCGGCGGTCTTGCCGGTGCCGGTCTGGGCGATGCCAAGAACGTCGCGGCCTTCCAGCGCGGGCGGGATCGCGCCGGCCTGAATCGGGGTGGGGCTTTCATAGCCCGCCTCGGCAATGGCCTGCAGCACCTTGGGGTCGAGCTTGAGATCGGAAAATTTCGTCATCTGGGGCTTTCGTTCGGGATCGTCGCGGTCCGACGCGCAGGCCCGGCCCGCACGATACAGGACGCAGATTCCAAGCGCCCCTCGGTTGCCCGCCGGATGCGGGCCAGCGGCCCCTAGCGCAAAAACCCCGCCAAGTCAACAAAAGCCCCGCATCGCTGCTCCGAACGCCGCGTCGCCGCCGCTGTTCAGGTGCGGCAGGACCTTGCGGAGAACGGACCCTGACGCGGATGGCGGATGTGCTGGCGCAGGTCCGGGTGTTCCGCCCCCTTCGTCCGGGGGTGGAATATGCCGCCGATGCCGGACGCATGGCCCGATGCGGTGCCCCTGGCGCTGCCGGACGGCAGCCGGCTGACCTCTTCGGGGAGGCCGGTGCCATCCTCCGCTGTCCCGGCCAGGGCCGGGGGCGCAGCCGGACCTGCCGCCGCGGCTGCGGGGTCGCAAGGTATCCCCAGGTTGCGGCGACCCTTGGCTTTCGCTAACGCTGCGCCGACAGACGGGATGTGAAATCATGAATCTTTTCGCCGAAATCCGCGCACTGGTGGTCGAGGCGCTGGACCAATTGATGGCCGGGGGCACGCTGCCGGGGGGGCTGGATCTTTCCACCGTCGCGGTGGAACCTCCGCGCGATCCGGCGCATGGCGACATGGCCACCAATGCCGCGATGGTGCTGGCCCGCCCCGCGGGCATGAAGCCGCGCGACATTGCCGACGCCCTGGCCGGGCGGCTGGCCGCCGATCCCCGGATCGCGTCGGCCGAGGTCGCGGGGCCGGGTTTCCTGAACCTGCGGCTGGCGTCCGACGAATGGCGGGCCGTGATCCGGGCCGCCCTGATCGAGGGCGACGATTACGGCCGCGCGCCCGCGGGGCAGGGCGAGAGGATCAACGTCGAATTCGTGTCCGCCAACCCCACCGGCCCTATGCATGTGGGCCACATGCGCGGCGCAGTCTTCGGCGACGCGCTGGCCAATCTGCTGGCATTCGCCGGCCATGAGGTGACGCGCGAATATTACATCAACGACGGCGGCGCGCAGGTCGACGTGCTGGCGCGCTCTGCCTATGAACGCTATCGCGAGGCGCATGGGCTGGAACCCCAGATCGCCGAGGGGCTGTATCCCGGCGACTATCTGATCCCGGTGGGCGAGGCGCTGAAGGCGAAGTACGGGCCGACCCTGCTGGACCGGCCGGAATCCGGATGGCTGGCCGAGGTGCGCGACTTTGCGACCGAAGCCATGATGGCCGAGATCCGTGAGGATCTGGCGCTGCTGGGCATCGGGATGAATATCTATTCGTCCGAAAAGGCGCTGTACGGCACCGGCCGGATCGAGGCCGCGATCGAGCGGCTGGCGCAGGCGGGGCTGATCTACGAAGGCGTTCTGGAACCGCCCAAGGGCAAGCTGCCCGAGGACTGGGAGGCGCGCGAGCAGACCCTGTTCCGGTCCACCGCGCATGGCGACGACGTGGACCGCCCGGTGAAGAAATCGGACGGGTCCTGGACCTATTTCGCGCCCGACATCGCCTATCACTGGGACAAGATCGACCGCGGCTATGACGCGCTGATCGACATCTTCGGCGCCGATCACGGCGGTTACGTCAAGCGGATGCAGGCGGCGGTGGCCGCGCTGTCGGGGGGCCGCGTGCCGCTGGATGTCAAGCTGATCCAGCTTGTCCGGCTGTTCAAGAACGGCGAGCCGTTCAAGATGTCCAAGCGCGCCGGCACCTTCGTCACCCTGCGCGACGTGGTCGAACAGGCGGGACGCGACGTCACGCGGTTCCACATGCTGACCCGGAAAAACGACGCGGCGCTGGATTTCGACTTCGACAAGGTTCTGGAACAGTCCAAGGACAACCCGGTCTGGTATGTCCAGTATGCCAGCGCCCGCATCAACAGCGTGCTGACCCGCGCGGCCGAGATGGGAGTGGACGTGTCGGACAGGGGCCTCGCAGCGGCGGATCTGTCGCGGCTGGACCATCCGGCGGAACTGGCGCTGGCGCGGCGGATCGGCGAATGGCCGCGCACGGTCGAAACCGCCGCGCGCGCGCATGAACCGCACCGGATCGCCTTTTTCCTCTATGACCTGGCCTCGGATCTTCATGCGCTGTGGAACCGCGGCAACGACGATCCGGCCCTGCGTTTTGTCCAGAGTGGCGATCCCGACACGACGGCGGCGAAAATCGCCCTTGTCCGCGCGGTCGGCGTTGTCATTTCGGCCGGTTTGGGTATCTTGGGGGTCACTCCGGCCAAGGAAATGCGCTGATCAGGGCAATGCCTGCCGGGGAAACGGGCGGTCAACGAAAACCGGGACAAACCGGCGGGACAGGCAGGATAAACGATGACGTTGCTGGATTTTCGCTCTGGCGGGCACCAAGGCGCGCGCGGGTCGTTTGCGCGCAACCATCATGACGACGCGATCGACGACTGGCATCCCGACGACGACTGGGCTGCGGGCCGCACGGCCCGGCAGACCGCGTCCGAACGGCTGACCGACCAGGACAGCCTGCTGGGCCGCGCGGCCCGGCTGACGCATTACCTGGGCGCCCTGGTGTCGGTCACGCTGATGATCTCGCTGGGGATCTGGGGCTATCAACTGGTGGTGCGCGACGTGTCGGGCGTGCCGGTGATCCGCGCGGTCGAGGGCGAGGCGCGCATCGTCCCCGACGAACCCGGCGGCAAGCTGAGCGACCGCACCGGCCTTGCCGTGAACGAAATCGCGGGCGGGGCCGAACCATCCGCCGCCGACAAGGTCGCCATCGCCCCCGCGCCGACCGCGCTGGACGGGCAGGATGTCGCGATGGGCGCACTGGGCGCGACCGCCCGCCAGTCCGCCGTCATCGAGGAGCCGGTCCCCGCGCCGACCGAGGCCGCCATCGCGCTGAGCGATGCCGAAGCCGCCGCCCGCACCGCCGAGGCGCAGGAGGCCGCCCGCGCCAGCGGCGTTCCCGCCGTGGCGCCTGGCGAAACCGAC
>CALLYR010000034.1 GCA_937859005.1 uncultured Paracoccus sp.
TATCGGGCCATGACCGCAGCCGCGCAGGCGCTGCGGCAGGGGCAGCCCGCCGATGCGGTGCTGCAGGATGCGCGGGCGCGGATCGTTGCGGGGGGCTTCGACCGGGTGGAATATCTGGACCTGCGCCACCCCGACACGCTGGCCCCGCTGGACCATGTGGGCGGCCCCGCCCGGCTGCTGGCCGCGGCCTGGCTGGGGCCGGTGCGGCTGATCGACAACATCGCAATCTAGGCAGCGGCTTGCGGGGGACGGAACGGGCGCCTAGCCTTGGCCGCATGACGATCCTTTACACCCATCCCGCGTCTGACGCGCATGTGAACCCGCCCGGCCATCCCGAACAGGTGGCCCGCCGCCGCGCGGTGCTGGACGCATTGGCCGATCTGGACCTCGACCGGCGCGAGGCGCCGCTGGCCGCGGACGCCGAGGTGCTGCGCTGCCACCCGGAACGATACCTGGCCCGGCTGCGCGCCGCCGTTCCGGCGCAGGGCCGGGTGGCGCTGGATGCCGATACCGGCATGTCCCCCGGCAGCCTTGATGCCGCGCTGCGCGCCGTGGGCGGGGCCTGCGCCGCCGTCGATGCGCTGCTAGGGGGCGAGGACGACAGCGCCTTTGTCGCCATGCGCCCGCCTGGCCACCATGCCGAACGCGAAACGCCGATGGGATTCTGCCTGCTGGGCACGGCCGCCATCGCGGCGATGCGGGCGCTGGATCATCACGGGCTGGGCCGGGTGGCGGTGGTCGATTTCGACGTTCACCACGGCAACGGCACCCAGGATCTGCTGTGGGACGAATCCCGCGCCTTCTTCGCATCCACCCACCAGATGCCGCTCTATCCCGGCACGGGGGCGGCCACCGAAAGAGGGGCGCATGGGCAGATCATGAACGTCCCCCTGCGCCCCGGCAGCGGAGGAATCGAGGCGCGCGCCGCGTGGCAGGCCATCGCGGACCGCCTGCGCGACTGGCAACCGGGGCTGGTGGTGGTCTCGGCCGGATTCGATGCCCATGCCGACGATCCCCTGGCCTCGCTGGAGTGGCAGGACAGGGATTTCGCCACCGTCACCGCGTTGATCCGCGATGCCGCGCGGGACTGCGGCGCGCCGGTGGTATCGGTTCTGGAAGGCGGCTATGATCTGGCCGCGCTGGGCCGTTCGGCCCGCGCCCATGTCGAGACGCTGAAGGAACCCCCGCGATGAGCGACCCGGAAACCGACGCCCCGTCCATAGAGGCCATGTCCTTCGAGGACGCGATGAAGGAACTCGAATCCGTGGTCGGCAAGCTGGAACACGGCGATGCCACGCTGGAACAGTCGATCGCACTTTACGAACGCGGGGCGAAGCTGCGCGCCCATTGCGAACGCCGCCTGCGCGCCGCCGAGGAGCGGGTCGAAAAGATCATGCTGGCCGCCAGCGGCGAACCCGCCGGCACGACCCCGGTCGAGGGCCTGTGAGCGTGATGATTCCCCGGCTGACCGAGGTCCGCAACGCCGTCACGGCGAGGCTGGAGACCGCTCTGGCCGATCTGCCCGCGGGCGATCTGGCCGACGCGATGCGCTAT
>CALLYR010000035.1 GCA_937859005.1 uncultured Paracoccus sp.
CGGCTGGCGCGTCGGGGCGCGGGCTTTGCCGGCTCGGGTCTGGCGGGCGACGGCTCGTCCGGGGCCAGCAGCGACGTGCGATAGGTTTCCAGGTCGTGCGGATAGGGCGCCACACCTCCGTCTGCGACCAGCCACAGCCGGTCCGCGACCAGTTCCAGCAGATGCATGTCATGGCTGACCAGCACCACCGCGCCGGTATAGTCGTTCAGCGCCTCGGTCAGCGCCTCGCGCGATTCGATGTCGAGGTGGTTCGTGGGTTCGTCCAGCACCAGCAGATGCGGCGCGTCGATGGTCGCGATCAGCAGCGACAGCCGCGCCTTCTGCCCGCCCGACAGCGCCCGCACTTTGGTTTCCGCCTGCGCCTCCATCAGCCCGAAACCCGCCAGACGCGCGCGCAGCCGGGCGGGCGCCTCGTCCGGGCGCAGGCGGCGGACATGGTCCAGGGGCGTGTCGTCCAGCGACAGTTCGTCGACCTGATGCTGGGCGAAATATCCCACGCGCAGCTTCGACGACCGCGTGACGCGCCCGTCCATCGCGGGCAGGCGGTCGGCCAGCAGCTTGGACAGCGTGGATTTCCCCTGTCCGTTCCGCCCCAGGAGCGCGATACGGTCGTCCTGGTCGATGCGCAGGTTCAGCCGCCGCAGCACCGCACGCTCGCCGTAACCCACCGCCACATTGTCCAGCGCAAGGATCGGCGGCGAGAGCTGGTCGGGCTGGGGAAAGGTGAAGCGGTGAAACTTCGCCTCTCCGGGTGCGGTGATCGGCTCCATCCGGGCCAGCGCCTTGATCCGCGACTGCGCCTGCGCGGCCTTGGTCGCCTTGGCGCGGAAGCGGTCCACGAAGCTTTGCAGATGGGCGCGGCGGGCCTCCTGCTTTTTCGCCTCGGCGGCCTGCAACGCGCGGCGTTCGGCGCGGGCGCGGGCGAAGGCATCGTAGCCGCCCGTATAAAGGTTCAGCCTGCAGTCCTCGACATGCAGGATCGCCCCGACCGCGCGGTTCAGCAGGCCCCGGTCGTGGCTGATGACGATGACCGTGTGGGGGTATCTCGCCAGATACCCCTCCAGCCACAGCGCGCCTTCGAGGTCGAGATAGTTCGTCGGCTCGTCCAGCAGCAGCAGGTCCGGCTGCGCGAACAGCACCCCCGCCAGCGCCATCCGCATCCGCCAGCCGCCCGAGAAATCGCCGGTGGGCCGGGCCTGATCGGCGGGCGGGAAGCCCAGGCCCTGCAGGATGGATGCCGCCCGCCCCTCGGCGGACCATGCGTCGATGTCGGCCAGCCGGGTCTGGATTTCGGCGATGCGGTGCGGGTCGGCGGCGGTTTCCGATTCAGTCATCAGCGCGTGGCGTTCGGTGTCGGCCATCAGCACCGTGTCCAGCACGCTGACCTGCGTCGCCGGGCTTTCCTGCGCCACCCCTCCGATGCGCGCGCGCGCGGGCAGGATGATGTCGCCGCCGTCCAGCGACAATTCCCCGCGGATCAGGCGGAACAGCGTGGTCTTGCCCGCGCCGTTGGGACCGACCAGCCCGACCTTGTGCCCGTCCGGGATCACCGCCGAGGCATGTTCGAACAGCGGCCTGCCCGCGATGGAATAGGAGATGTCGTCGATCCGCAGCATGGGCGTGCAAGTGCAGCAGCCACGGCCTTGCGTCAATGCCCGCGCGAAACAATGCCGGTTGCCCCTTGCAATCGGGGCGGACATGGACCAGATAGGCTGGGCAACGTTATCGACTATCTGCTCTCTGTCTCCGTTACCCGGCTTCAGGCTGCTTTTACGAACTGACTGCGCCGGGCCATCGCATGCTGTGGATGGCGACTTGTGACAGGAGATCTCACGATGGCCAACGGCACCGTGAAATGGTTCAACACCACCAAAGGCTTCGGCTTCATCCAGCCGGAAAGCGGCAAGCGCGACGTGTTCCTGCACGTCTCGGCGCTGGAACGCGCGGGTCTGTCCGCGCCGGCCGATGGGCAGGCCGTGTCCTTTGATCTGGAAACCGGCCGCGACGGCCGCGAATCCGCGATCAACGTCCGTTTCATCTGATCCCTTCGGATCGGCGACAGACACGAAAGGCAGCCCGCCGGGGCTGCCTTTTTCGATTCCGGGTCCGGGTTTTCTTTGTCACGCGCCCATGATACCGCGCCGCCCGATCCAACCCTTGTGAGGACCATCATGGCCATCGAACGCACGCTGTCGATCATCAAGCCCGACGCGACCCGCCGCAACCTGACCGGCAAGATCAACCAGAAATTCGAGGACGCGGGCCTGCGCATCATCGCGCAGAAGCGCATCCACCTGTCCCCCGCGCAGGCCGGCAAGTTCTATGAGGTCCACAAGGACCGCCCCTTCTATGGCGAGCTGGTGGAGTTCATGGCCTCGGAACCGGTCGTCGTGCAGGTGCTGGAAGGCGAGGATGCGATCGCGAAGAACCGCGAAGTGATGGGCGCGACCAACCCGGCCAATGCCGACGCGGGCACCATCCGCAAGGAATTCGCGCTGTCGGTGGGCGAGAACTCGGTCCACGGATCGGACGCGCCGGAAACCGCGAAAGAGGAAATCGCCTTCTTCTTCTCGGGTCTGGAACTGGTCGGCTGACCCTTGCCGCACCGCCGGCGATGCAAGGGCCGTCCCGAAAGGGGCGGCCTTTTTGCTGCGCCGTTGCCTGCCGCCGCGGCAACCGCTATCCCGGTCGAAATTCAGGAGGTTTCGATGCGCGCATTCGTCTTTCCGGGCCAGGGGGCGCAGGCCGTGGGCATGGGCCGGGCACTGGCCGACGCCTATCCCGCCGCCCGCGCGGTGTTCGACGAGGTGGACGAGGCGCTGGGGGAAAAGCTGTCGGCGCTGATCTGGGAGGGCGACCTCGAAACCCTGACCCTGACCCGCAACGCCCAGCCCGCGCTGATGGCGACATCCATGGCGGCGATGCGGGCGCTGGAATCCGAAGGCTGGGGGATCGAGGCCGCGTCCTTTGTCGCGGGCCATTCGCTGGGCGAATATTCGGCGCTGTGCGCCGCGGGCGCGCTGAGCCTGACCGACACCGCGCGCCTGCTGTGCCTGCGCGGGACCGCCATGCAGGAGGCGGTTCCGGTGGGCCAGGGGGCGATGGCCGCGATCCTGGGGCTGGATTTCGCCGCCGTGGACCAGATCGCCCGCGACGCGGCGGGGGACGAGGTGTGCCAGGCCGCCAATGACAACGACCCCGCGCAGGTGGTGATTTCCGGCCACAAGGAGGCCGTGGAACGCGCGGCGGCGCTGGCGAAGGAACGCGGCGCCAAGCGCGCGCTGATGCTGCCAGTGTCCGCGCCCTTTCACTGCGCGCTGATGCAGCCCGCCGCCGCCGCGATGGCCGAGGCGCTGGCCGCGGTCGAGATCAACGAGCCGGTGGTTCCGGTGTTCGCCAATGTCTCGGCCGAGCCCGTGTCCCACCCCGGCGCGATCCGGCGGCTGCTGGTGGAACAGGTGACGGGCGCGGTGCGCTGGCGCGAAT
>CALLYR010000036.1 GCA_937859005.1 uncultured Paracoccus sp.
TTCACATTCGCCCGCGTCTTGCAGAAGACGATGGCCGTCTGCGCCTCGTGGAAACGCAGCAGGTTGAAGATCGCGTTCTCGCGGTCCCGCGCCGTCACGCTGATGGCGCGATAGGCGATGTCGCCGTGCTGGCGCGCCTCGCCCCTGGCGACGATGCGCAGGGCGTCCTTCTGGAATTCCGTCGCCAGCTTCGCGATGGCGGGCGGCACGGTGGCCGAGAACATCAGCGTGCGGCGGCCCTCGGGCGCGGCTTGCAGGATGAACTCCAGATCCTCGCGGAAGCCGAGGTCGAGCATCTCGTCGGCCTCGTCCAGCACGCAGGCGCGCAGCACCGACAGGTCGAGGCTGCCGCGTTCCAGATGGTCGCGCAGGCGGCCGGGCGTTCCGACGACGATCTGCGCGCCCCGCGCCAGCGCCCGGCGTTCGGTGCGATAATCCATGCCGCCCACGCAGGTCGCGATCTGCGCGCCCGCATCGGCGTAAAGCCAGCCCAGTTCGCGGGCGACCTGCAGCGCCAGTTCGCGCGTCGGCGCGATGGCCAGCGCCTGCGGCAGGGGCATGTCCGGCAGCCGGTCGCCGTCGAGGATGTCCCCCGCCATCGCCAGCCCGAAGGCCACCGTCTTGCCCGAGCCGGTCTGGGCCGACACCAGGATGTCGCGCCCCGCGGCCTCGGGGGCCAGCACGGCCTCCTGGACAGGGGTGAGGCTGTCATAGCCCCTGGCAGCCAGGGCCGCGGCCAGCGGCGCGGCGAATTCGAGATCGGTCATTGATACTTACCAGAAGGGGATGCCGCGCATCCGATGAGCGGCACCATGCCCATTGCGGCCGGACCTCCATGTCCCGCCGCGCCGGAATCTTCGGGCCGAAGGACGCGCGCTTACCTGCGGGCCGGGCAGGAGTCAAAGGTTTCTGTCGCACGCCAGGGCGGGGCCGTATCCGATTCAGCGAAAACATCGTTTGAGCGCTGCCATGCGGCAAGCCTTGGAGGCGAATCCTGGAACTGACCGCCCAAGTCCGAGAAGGAGGCCCATGGCGAGTCCGAGAGCGAATGCCCCGGCTGTTGCGGCGTCCGGGACATGTTTTGCGTCGGCAACATGAAGGGGTGGGCAGGCGAACGCCGCCGGTTCGAGAGAGCCTGCGAACGGCGGATCTGCCAGCAGACCTTCGTCGACACCCATTCCAAGATGGCCTTCGCCAGGCTCCACGACCGCAGGACAGGCCGGACGGTCACGGGAGAAGTCCAGCTCGACCCCGCTCAGGCAGAGGCCCGCCGGTCGGGCAACATGGCGACAGAAGAAAGCATCGCCAACCTGCGCGAGCAACTCGGATTGAACGACAGCCCGTGGGAGCAGTTCATAGGCTATCCGGGCGGCGTGCTGCAGGACGATCCGGGCGTTTCTCTGTTCACTTCGGACCCGATGGCGGGGGACCTGATGGAACGCGCGCCCGCGACGCTTGAACCGATCTTCTACGCGCTGCTGCTGACCGTCATCATCGGCGCCGCAATCGCGGTGCCGGCCGTGGTGCGGCCTGGCGGCATCGCCGATTGCTTCAGCCGCTTCCATGGCATGGCGGCCGGCGCAACTGCTGCAATCGGCCCGCGCGCGCCCTGCACCCGTGACCCGGACCGATCAGGCCGGCGGCCGGGAGGCAGAGCGCCCGATCCCCGAGGTCAGGGCACCTGCTTTCTTGACAGCCGCGGAGGGATGAGGGGAAGTCGGTTGACCGGAATCCTGCCGCTGAACCGTTCTCTCCTCTGCCACTGAAAAGGATCGCTCCGGTCCGGACCGCTTCCACGGGAGACTGCACATGACCAAGAAGATCATCTGCGCCTTCGGCACCGACATCGACAGCGTTGCCGGCTGGATCGGCTCTTACGGGGGCGGCGACTCGCCCTCGGACATCCAGCGCGGCATCTTCGCGACCGAGGTCGGCGTGCCGCGCCTGCTGCGGCTGTTCAGGAAGTATGACCTCAAGACCTCGTTCTTCATCCCCGGCCACTCGCTGGAGACCTTCCCGAAGGAGATGGAGATGATCGTCGAGGCCGGCCACGAAGTCGGCGCCCACGGCTATCTGCACGAGAATCCGATCGCCATGACCCCCACGCAGGAGGAGGATGTGCTGGTCCGCTCGATCGAGCTGATCGAGGGGCTGACCGGCGCGAGGCCCCGCGGCTATGTCGCGCCCTGGTGGGAGATGTCGAACTCGACCGCTGCCCTGCTGCTGAAGCACGGCTTCAGGTATGACCACAGCCAGGGATACCGCGACTTCCAGCCCTTCTATGCGCGCGTGGGCGACGAATGGAACGTGATCGACTATTCCAGGCCCGCTGGCGAGTGGATGCATCCGCTGAAGCACGGGCACGAGATCGACCTCGTGGACATCGCGGCCAACTGGTATGTCGATGACCTGCCGCCGATGCTGTTCATGAAGAAGTCCCCGAACAGCCACGGCTTCGTCAATCCGCGCGACATCGAGGAGATGTGGCGCGACCAGTTCGACTGGGTCTATCGCGAGATGGACTATGGCGTCTTCGCCTTCACCATCCACCCCGACGTGTCCGGCCGGCCGCAGGTGCTGCTGATGCTCGAACGGCTGATCGAGCATATCAACGGGCACGCGGGCGTCGAATGGATGACCTTCGAGCAGATCGCCGAGGATTTCCGCGCCCGTTACCCCTTTGACAGCGGCAAGCGGCCCGAGGTGATCTGAGCGATGTGCAGCGGCTGCGGCTTTCCCGCGACGCCCGGCCACTGGACCGAAGCCGCCGCCCCCGACGCGGGCGAGCGGCTGCGGGCCCGGCTGCGGCAGATGGGGGTCGCGAACCGGATGCTGCGGCCCTGGGGGCTGTCCGTCGCGGATGCGGGCGGGGTGCCGGGCTTCCAGCTGAGCGACGGGCGCGGCGACACCCGGCTGGTGCGCGACCTCGGCGCCCTGTGGGAGGAGGCGGCGCGGATGCTGGGCCATCCCGTGGATCCGCTGGACGAGCGCACGCTGACAGGCGCAACCCTTGCCCGCTGAGGACGGCCGCGCGGCCCTGACCATCCTCGGGGGCTATCTCGGCTCGGGCAAGAGCACCTGGCTGCGCCATCAGCTTCGCGCGGGCGACCTGGCAGGGGCGGATGTGGTCGTCAACGAGGCGGCGGGAACGCCGGTGGACGACCTGCTGCTGGACGGCGCGCGGACGCTGACGGTCCTTGCCGGGGGCTGCGCCTGCTGCGAGGGGCGGGACGCGCTGATCGCGGCCCTGCGCGGCTGGTGCGACCGCCGCGTGGCCGGTGCGGGCGGCAGGCGGCTGGTGCTGGAGACGAGCGGCCTGGCCGATCCGGCCCGCATTCTCGATGCCGTGCGCGCCGATCCGGTGCTGGTCCATCACCTGCGCATCGACCGCACCATCGTCACCGCCGATGCGGGCAATGTGCTGGCGCAGCTTGCCACCGAACCCCTGGGCTGGCGCCAGCTGGAGGCCGCGGACGAGATCGTCCTG
>CALLYR010000037.1 GCA_937859005.1 uncultured Paracoccus sp.
TGGACGGGCCGGGGATCGCGCGCGCGGCGCTGGAAAGCTTGGCCGAGAATGCCTCGGACGGGGTGATCGCGCCGCTGTTCTGGGGGGCGGTCGCGGGCCTGCCGGGGATTGCCGCCTACAAGGCGGTCAACACGCTGGATTCCATGATCGGGCATCGGACGGCGCGGCACGAAGCCTTCGGCTGGGCCGCCGCGCGGATCGACGATGTGGCGAACCTGATCCCGGCACGGCTGACGGCGCTGTTGATCGCGGGGGCGGGGGGGCGTCCGATTGCTGCGTGGCGTGCGATGCGGGCGGATGCGCGGCGTCACCGGTCGCCCAACGCGGGCTGGCCGGAATCGGCGATGGCGGGCGCGCTGGGGGTGCGGCTGTCGGGGCCGCGCATCTATGCCGACCGGATTGCGGACGAGCCCTGGATCAACGGCGACGCCCCCGACCCTGCGCCTGCCGAACTGGGGCGCGGGCTGGCGTTCTATCGCCGGGCCGTGGCGCTGATGGCGCTGGCGCTTGCGGCGGCGGCGCTGGTCTGAAACGGAAGGGCTGGGCCGGGGCCAGTCCCCGCGCGGGCGCTGCCTCCTGCCTCGCTGAAGACGGTCCACCGGGCTGTTTTTCGGGCGGGCGGCCCCGCGAGATTTGGGCAAGAAAGGAACCATGCGCGATCACGGCGGCAATCTGGATGCGGCGCGGGCGCTTCATGGCGGCGGCGACTGGATCGACCTGTCCACCGGCATCAACCGCGTGCCGTATCCGCTGCCTCCGATTCCGGCCGAGGCGTGGACGGCGCTGCCCACCCGGACGGCACTGGATTCGCTGATCCGCGCGGCACGCAGCGCCTATCATACCGATGCGGCGATCCTTCCGGTGGCGGGTGCGCAGGCGGCGATCCAGATGATCCCGCGGCTGGCGACCCCCGGTCTGGCCCGCGTTTTGGGGCCGACCTACAACGAACATGCCGCCGCCCTGCGCGAAGCCGGCTGGCGGGTCAAGGAGGTGGGCGATCTGTCCTCGCTGGCGGGGGCCGATCTGGCCGTGGTGGTGAATCCGAACAACCCGGACGGGCGGGTGCAGGCCCCCGAGGCGCTGCGGCAGTTGGCGGAACGGGTCGGGCAACTGGTGGTGGACGAAAGCTTCGCCGACCCGGTGCCGGATCTGTCGCTGGCCCCCGATCCGGGAGGGGCGCTGGTGCTGCGGTCCTTTGGCAAGTTCTTCGGGCTGGCCGGGGTGCGGCTGGGATTCCTTCTGGGTGACGCGGGCACGGTGGCGGGGCTGGCGGCGATGGCGGGACCATGGCCCGTGTCAGGGCCGGCCATCGCGGTCGGCCGCATGGCACTGGCCGACCGCGACTGGGCGCGGGCGACTACGGCGCGGCTGGCGGATGACGCCGCGCGGCTGGACGGCCTGGCCGCGCGGGCTGGCTGGGGGCTGGTGGGCGGCGGCCATCTGTTCCGGCTGTATGACACCCCGGACGCCCCCGCCGCGCAGGCGCAGCTGGCCCGCCACCGCATCTGGTCGCGCATCTTTCCGTGGCACGACCGCTGGTTGCGGCTGGGCCTGCCCGGCCTGGGCGAATGGGACCGCGTGGCAGCGGCGCTGGCCTGAGTCAGCGCGCCAGCGCCAGCAGCCCGCCCACGTCCAGATGCGCCTCGACATGATCGGCCAGCGTATCCAGCGCCGAGTCTACCCCTCCCTCGTAATCCAGACCCGAGGGCGCGGCCCCCAGCCCTGCCAGAAAGGCGCGGCGGAATCCGTCGCGGGCAAAGGCGCCGTGCAGATAGGTGCCCATGATGCGCCCGTCCGGCGACGCCGCGCCATCGGGCTGGCCGTCGATCAGGGCAAAGGGGCGGGCGCAGTCGGGGCCGGCGCTGCGGCCGATGTGGATTTCATAGCCGGAGATCGCCTCTCCGGTTTCCGCATGGATGCCCGCGACCCGCGCCAGCCGCTTGTCGGCGGTCATCTCGGTGTCGAGATCCAGCAGGCCAAGGCCGGGGGTCTCGCCCGTCGGCCCCTCGATTCCCTGCGGGTCGCGGATCATGCGCCCGAGCATCTGAAACCCTCCGCACAGGCCCAGCACATGGCCCCCGCGCCGGACATGGGCGGCTAGGTCGATGTCCCAGCCCTGTTCGCGCAGGAACGCCAGATCGGCGCGGGTGGACTTGCTGCCCGGCAGGATCACCAGCGCGGCATCGCCCGGAACCGGCTGGCCCGCACGCAGCAGCGTCAGCCGCACCCCCGGTTCGGCCGCCAGCGGGTCGAGATCGTCGAAATTGGCGATGCGCGAAAACCCCAGCGCGACGACATGCAGCCCCGCGCCGCCGCCGCGCGGCAGGTCCAGCGCATCCTCGGCCGGCAGGCGGTGGGCCTGCGGGAACCACGGCAGCACGCCATATCCGCGCCAGCCGGTGCGCGATTCGATCAGCCGATAACCGTCGTCGAACAGGCGTGGATCGCCGCGGAACTTGTTGATCATGAACCCCGCGATCAGCGCGGCATCACCCGCATCCATCACCGCCTGCGTGCCCACGATCTGCGCGATCACGCCGCCCCGGTCGATGTCGCCGGCCAGCACCACCGGCACGGCGGCCGCGCGGGCAAAGCCCATGTTGGCGATGTCGTTCGCGCGCAGGTTGATCTCGGCCGGGCTGCCTGCGCCCTCGACGATCACCAGATCATGCGCGGCGGACAGGCGGCGAAAGCTGTCCAGAACAGACGCCAGCAGCGAAGGCTTCAGCGCCGCATAGTCCCGCGCGCGCACCGTGGCGACGCGGCGGCCCTGGACAATGACCTGGCTGCCGGTGTCGGATTCGGGCTTCAGCAGCACCGGATTCATGTCGGTCACCGGCTCCAGCCCGGCGGCGCGGGCCTGCAGCGCCTGCGCGCGCCCGATCTCGCCCCCGTCGGCGGTCACGGCGGCGTTGTTGGACATGTTCTGCGGCTTGAACGGGACGACCGACAGCCCCCGCCTGCGCGCGGCCCTGCACAGGCCCGCCACGATCACCGACTTGCCCACGTTCGAGCCGGTCCCCTGGATCATCAGCGCGGGCATCAGGGGGCGGCCTTGTGCCGGGAGGCAGGGCCGGAGCCTCCGGCGGGGATATTTGGGGCAAGATGAAAGAGGCGCTTGCGGCGCCCTGCCTCGGGCCGCAGAACCGGGGGAGGCAGGGCGCTTTCACCTTGCACGGTCATCGGCGTCCCCGCCTGTACCGTGCGCCTCTCTTGCCATGAAAGTCCTGAGAAACCCTTAAGCGCTTTCATCTTGCCCCAAATATCCCCGGGGATCGTCGTATACGACAATGGGGGCTGGCCCCCGGTCCGACGGATCAGAATTCCACCCCTGGCTGCCCCTTGATGCCCGACCGGAACGGATGCTTGACCAGCGTCATCTCGGTCACCAGATCGGCCAGCTTGATCAGGTCCGGCGCGGCGTTGCGCCCGGTCAGGCAGACATGGGTCAGGGGCGGCTTTTCGTCGCGCAGGAACGCCAGCACCTCGTCCAGCGGCAGGTATTCATAACGCAGCGCAATGTTGATCTCGTCGAGCAGGACGAAGCGGATGTCGGGGTCGCGGATCAACTCCTTGGCCTTTTCCCATCCGGCGCGGGCGGCGGCGATGTCGCGGGCCTTGTCCTGGGTTTCCCAGGTGAAGCCCTCGCCCATCGCATGAAACTGGCACAGATCGGCGAAATGGTCCGTCAGCAGGCGGCGCTCGCCGGTGTCCCAGGCGCCCTTGATGAACTGCACCACCGCGCAGGGCATCCCATGCGCCACGCAGCGCAGGATCATGCCGAAGCCCGAGGAGGATTTGCCCTTGCCTGGCCCGGTGTGGACGATGATGAGGCCCTTTTCGCCTTCTTTCCCGGCCATGATCCTGTCGCGGGCGGCCTTCTTCTTCGCCATCTTCTCGGCGTGGCGGATTTCATCGGCAGTCGTGTCCATCGGCTTTCCCTTGACATCGGGGGCGCGCGCCCGGCAGGTGGGCGGCGTCGGTTCCTGTCTATGACAGGCGAAGAGGGAATGATCTAGGGATGGCCTGCCGCAAGGGGTCGCCTGAAGGTCAGCCGCCCCCGCGACCGTGACCGGAGAGGTTGCCCGAGGCCACTGGCGCTCATCGCCGGGAAGGCGGGCGGCCGGGGCACATGCCCAGCTCTGCAAGCCGGGAGACCTGCCGACGCGGAAAGTTTCGGGCGGACGGGGTGTGCCGCGGCCGAGGTGTCGTGCCCTGCCAGGCGGCCCTTGCGTCACGTTTCCCGTCCCACAAAATGGATGCGCGATGACCGTTACGCTGCATGTCTGCACCACCTGCCGGGCCGGCCAGCCCGTGCCCGAGGGGCATCAGACCCCCGGCACCCGGCTGCTGAAGGCGCTGGCGCTGCATCCTGATGCGCCGGCGGATCTGCGCGTGGTCGGCGTCGAATGCCTGTCGGCCTGCGACAACGGCTGCACGGTCGCGCTGACCGCACCGGGCCGATGGTCCTATGTCTATGGCCACCTGACGCCCGCCGATGCGCCCGACATCCTTGCGGGTGCGTCGGCCTATGCCGCCGCACCCGACGGGCTGGTGCCGTGGCGCGCGCGCCCGCTGATCTTCCGCAAGCAGTCGCTTGCTCGCATTCCACCGATGGAGCCCTGAATGCCCGACCTGTCCAAAGTCCCCGTCACCGTCGTCACCGGCTTTCTCGGCTCGGGCAAGACCACGCTGATCCGGCACCTGATGCGGAACCCGCAAGGAAAGCGCCTCGCGGTGCTGGTCAACGAATTCGGGACCGTCGGCGTGGACGGCAACATCCTGCGCGATTGCGCGGACGAGAACTGCCCGGCCGACAACATCGTGGAACTGGCCAACGGCTGCATCTGCTGCACGGTCGCCGACGACTTCATCCCGACGATCGAGACGCTGCTGGCGCGCGAGCCGCGCCCCGACCACATCCTGATCGAGACCTCGGGGCTGGCGCTGCCCAAGCCCCTGCTCAGGGCCTTCGACTGGCCTGCGATCCGTTCGCGCATCACGGTGGACGGCGTGGTGGCGCTGGCCGATGCCGAGGCGGTGGCGGCGGGCCGCTTTGCCCCCGATCCGGCGGCGGTCGAGGCGCAGCGGGCGGCGGACGAGAGCCTTGACCATGAAACCCCGCTGTCCGAAGTGTTCGAGGACCAGATCGCCTGCGCCGACCTGATCCTTTTGACCAAGGCCGATCTGGCGGGAGAATCCGGCCTTGCCGCCGCGCGCGAGGCGATTGCGGCCGAAGCGCCGCGTCCCATTCCGATGCTGGCCGTGACCGACGGCGCCGTGGACCCGCGCATCGTGCTGGGCCTGAACGCCGCGGCCGAGGACGACCTTGCCGCCCGCCCCAGCCACCACGACGGCACCGACGATCACGAGCATGACGATTTCGCCAGCGCCGTGATCGCGCTGCCCGATGCGGCCGATCCGCAGGGGATGGCCGATGCCGTGGCCGCCCTGGGCCGCGATCACAAGGTGCTGCGCGCCAAGGGCTATATCGCCGTGGCGGACAAGCCGATGCGGCTGCTGGTGCAGGCGGTGGGCGAACGGGTGCGCCACCAGTTCGACCGTCCCTGGGGGGCCGAGCCGCGCCTGTCGCGGCTGGTGGTGATCGCGGAACGCGGCGATCTGGACCCCGCCGCCTTCGCCGCGCGGCTGGGCGGGACGGTCGAGGCGTCGGACATCTGATGCACGTCGTCTTCCGCGAAAGCCACGGGCTGGAGGAAACGGACGCCCCCTTCGACCCCGGCCAGACGCCGGGCGAGCTGGTGGTGCTGTCGTTTTCCGACAGCGACCTTGGCGCCTTTGCGGAGGGCTGGCGGGGCATGGAGCCGCGCCCGTCGCTGCGATTGCAGAACCTGGTGGCGCTGCGCCATCCGGTGTCGGTCGATACCTATGTGGAAAGCACGCTTTCGGGCGCGCGGGCCATCCTGATCCGGCTGCTGGGGGGCGAGAGTTACTGGCCCTATGGCCTTGCCAGCGTGCAGGATCTGGCGCGCAGGCGGGGGATCGCGCTGGCGGTGCTGCCGGTGGACGGGCGGCCCGATCCGGCGCTGGCAGCGGCCTCGACGGTGGACGGCGCGACGCTCGCCCGGCTGACGGGGTTGTGC
>CALLYR010000038.1 GCA_937859005.1 uncultured Paracoccus sp.
GATGACGCTGATCGGCGGGATCGGGACGATGCTGGGCCCTGTGGTCGGCGCGGGGATCGTGATCGCGCTGCAGAACCGCCTGGCCACCTCGGACTTTCCGGTGACGATCATCACCGGCGTGGTGTTCATGGTCTGCGTGATGCTGTTCCGCCGCGGCCTGGTGGGAGAACTGGCCAGTTCGCGGCTGGGCCGCGCCATGGGACTGCGTCCGCCGGGCTGAGGGAACCGCCCTCCCCGGCAGGTCGCGAAAAACCCCGCCCTGCCGGTGAACACAGGCAACACTGGGCGAAACGGCAGGATGATGCCCTGGCGCCCGATCAGCCTTGAGCATGGCCGCGGGAAAGGGAAATCTGCCGCCCCCTGCCGCAACCGGCATCGGCCCTGTTTGGCGCGCATGAGGCAGCGGCCACGAATCTGTGCGGCGGTCGGGACGACCTGTCACGAGCGGGTGCCGGCCGGCACTGACTGCCCGGCGTATATCACCTGATAGATGCGCCGCTTTCGCGGGGGCGGAACATGGCCGTCCACTCATCCAGGCTGAAGCATGCCTGCGTGAACAAGGGGAGGTTCTCATGGCAATCAGATTCGCGAACATGGCCGGCGGCGTGCTGCGCGGGACAGACAGCAGGGACATTCTGTGGGGCCGCGACGGTCATGACACGATCCTCGGCTTCGGCAGCGCCGACATCATCCATGGTGGATACGGCAACGACGACCTGATTGGCGGCAGCGGGGCCGATCATCTGCGAGGGGCCGCGGGGGTCGATACGATCAGGGGCGGGTCGGGGCCCGACCTGCTGTCCGGGGGCGGGGACACGGATTATTTCGTGTTTCGCATCGTCGATGGCACGGCCACCGACACGATCAGGGACTTCACGGTCGGCGAGGACCAACTCGTGCTCGGCGGCGGAATGACCGTCGATCCGGACGCGAGCTTCCGGGCGGACATCGACTTCGACGGCAGGACCGACACGGTGCTGACCCTGAGCAATTCCGCCACGATCGTGCTGCTGGGCGTTGACGATGCCCAGGACTGGAGCACGGCCGGACCCAATGTCATGCGCCTGTCCGAATTCGACCTGCTGGCTTGAACCGCCGGGGCATCGGCAGCCCCATGATCCGTTCCGGGGCCGGAAGGTCCCGATGCATGCTCTGGCAGACGCAGGCAAGGGAGCCCCCGCTCCCGAGGAGGGGCTTCCTGGCGCAGGCGGCTGGCGCGGACAGGCTGACTGGCCGTCACGGCGGAACCGCGCTCCGCGCGGGGCAGCCAGGCCGTCCCTGGCCGGGCGTGACCCCTGGGGTGGCAGCAGAGGGCAGCGCAGCCAGCATGTTTTCTTGAAAACCGGAAAGGATGTCTGACGAAATCGGACACATGGTCTTGTCATCGCGGATGATGGGCCTGCGGCTTTCCCCTGAATGCTTGCGCTTTCATGGCCATCAAGCCCTCATTCAGAACCGGATATCGGCTTTGATCGTCGTGGGCGCCATTTCCGCAGGTGTTCTGTCCGGTCGCGCCACGGTGTTCATGTCGCCACTGCTTTGCAGCGGATCGGGAATGGCAAGCCGTTCACCCTGTGCGACACCGAGTTGCGCGGTTTCGGAATGCAGGACCTCCGGCGGCCTCGCGCCTTGCAAATGGACCTGCATGATCTGGACTTCAGAGCCGGACAGATTCATCCTGAACCCGGTCCACCAGATACCCGGAATGGACAGCAAGACCGGAAAGCCGCTGCCGGAAGACGCCCTGCGCAAACTGTCGGCCGCGAGGCCGGAGGACGAAGAGAACCAATCCCCAAGGCCATCCGGCCGAGGCTTTGGAAATCCCTGCGACGCAGAGCGGCCGGACCGTGCCTGTCAATGCCAGCAGACAGGCATTATGGCAGTTCGGGCCGAGGCAATGGAACAGGAGAAGCACGTCATGACCAATACGCCGCAAGCCGACTGGGACCCGCGTTCGCCGCAGGTCCAGTCCGATCAGCGCGCCGCTTATGACGCCATGCGCGAAACCTGTCCGGTCGCGTGGAGCGACTATATGCAATGGTCGCTGTTCCGTCATGCCGACGTGACCCGCGCCGTGCTGGACCATGACACCTTCAGCAACGTCGTCTCGAACCGCCTGACCGTCCCGAACGGCATGGACCCGCCCGAGCACACCGCCTGGCGGCCCATCGTCGAGAGATACTTTACCCAGGATCGCGTCGATGCCTTCGAGCCTGCCTGCCGCGGCATCGCCGCGGACCTGGTCGCCGCCGCGACGGGCCGGGTCGAACTGATGGGGGCCCTGGCGCACCCCTTTGCCGTCCGGGCGCAATGCGCCTTTCTTGGCTGGCCCGAATCGCTGTCCGAGCCGCTGCGCCGATGGGTCGCGCGCAACCATGAAGCCACGCTGGCGCGCGACCACGCCGCCATGACCCGCATCGCTGGTGAATTCCAGGCCCTGATCCGGGACACCGTCGCCGCGCGCATCGCCGCCGGCGCCACCCCCGAGACCGATGTCGCGGTAGCGCTGACCCACGAGACGATCCACGGCCGCCCGCTGAGCGAGGACGAGATCACCAGCATCCTGCGCAACTGGACGGTGGGCGAGATCGGCACCATTGCGGCCTCGGTCGGAATCCTTGCGGAATATCTGGCCAACGACCCCGGCCTGCAGGACCGCCTGCGTGCCGATCCGTCGCTGGCAGGACCGGCTGCCGACGAGATCCTGCGCCTGCACGGGCCTCTTGTCACCAACCGGCGCATCACCACCTGCCCGGTCCAGATCGGCGGGCGCGCACTTGACGCCGGCGCGCGCGTGACCGTCAACTGGGTGGCGGCCAACCGCGATCCCCGCGTCTTCGACGATCCGGATGCCTTCAGGCTGGATCGCGATCCGGCCGACAACCTGCTTTATGGCGCCGGCATCCACGTCTGTCCCGGCGCCGCGCTTGCCCGCATGGAGCTGCGCGTCGTGCTGGAGGAACTGCTGGGACGGACCTCGACGATCGCGCCCGACCCCGATCAGCCCGCGACGCCCGCATCCTATCCGGCCAGCGGTTTCCGATCGCTGCATCTGCTGATCTCGTGAAAGGACCGCCACCGGCAGGGGCCGCAGCCCCTGCCAAGACCGCGGACGGTCCGGAAACTGTATCCATTCTCGGGTCCGATACCCGCAAGGAAGCGCCGCTTTTCAGGACATGAGCGGAAAGATCGGGCTTTGCGCGACTATAGACACGCTACTCCATATGTCCCTGCTGCCCTTCTCCACTGACGGGGAGAGGACAACGCTGAAAGCCCGCGCCGCCCGCTTGGAAGAAGAAGGGCGCGCGATGAGACAGGCCGATCTGATCGCGGACTGGATGCCATTCCCCAAGGCTGACGGCGGGACGGCAGTTCTTCTGCAGCACACCGACGCACCCCGTGTCCGCGCTCGAAGCGATCCTGCCGTAGCGACACTCGATTGTGGTCAGGAATCGGACAGCCGCCAAGGGCGAGACAGAACGGCCCACGGCGACGACACGGAACCGCATCCTGCAAATCGCAGCGACGCAATTCTCTATAGCTTGCCAATTGAAACCAGAAATATGGTGGAGCCGAGGTCCACCAAACCATAATTTCAAGCCGTCCAGACACGTCCAGATTCCCCTGCATTTACTGAACAATAATGCCCGCATCGTTTGATAACGTCTTGCAGCGTCCACCTGCATCCCACATTGTGCGTGGGACAGAACGTGGGACGCGGGACGGGACGGAATGGGCAAGCTGACGGCAACGGGCATCAGGAACCTGACCGCGCCGGGCAAGTATGGCGACGGCAACGGACTGTTCCTTGTGGTGGCTGCTACCGGGGCGAAACGCTGGGTGCAGCGCATCACCATTCGCGGCAAGCGGTGCGACCTGGGGCTGGGGCCGCTGGCGTCAGTGTCGCTGGCCGAGGCGCGCGAGATTGCCGCCCGCAACCGCAAGGAAGCCCTGACCGGGGGCGACCCCCTGCGGGACAAGCGCGAAGCCGCCGCCGTCCTGACCTTCGAGGAAGCCGCGCGCGAGGTTCACCGGCTGCACCTGCCCACCTGGCGGAACGTGAAGCACGGACAGGACTTCATCACGTCGCTGGAACTGTATGCGTTCCCGCGCATCGGGCACCTGCGCGTGTCGGACGTGACCGCCGCCGATGTGCTGGGGGTTCTCACGCCCATCTGGACCGTGAAGCACGAAACTGCCCGCAGGGTGCGCCAGCGCATCGGGACGGTGCTGAAATGGGCCGTGGCGAAGGGCTGGCGGCAGGACAACCCGGCGGATGCTGTCACTGTCGGGCTGCCCAAGGTGCCGAAGGTGCAGGCGCATCGGGTGGCGCTGCCCTATGACAAGGTTGCGGACTTCCTGACCGCCCTGCGCGAATCGGGGGCCATGCCGCAGACGAAAGGGGCCATCGAGTTCCTGATCCTGACCGCTGCTCGTTCGCTGGAAGTGCGCGGTGCGACTTGGGATGAAATCGACCTGGACGCGGCAACGTGGACCATCCCGGCGGCCCGCATGAAGATGAAGCGCCCGCATCGGGTGCCCCTGTTCCCGCGCGCGGTGGAAATCCTGCGCGGGACGCGCGACCTTTTCGGCGGCACCGGCGGCTTCCTGTTCCCCGGCGGCAGGGCGGGCCGTCCGCTGTCCGATGCCGCGCTGTCCGGGCTGGTCAAGGGGCTGGGCTTTCCCGTCGATATTCACGGTTTCCGCACGTCCTTCCGCACCTGGGCGCAGGACAAGACGACATTTCCCCGCGAAGTGGCGGAATCCGCGCTGGCGCATCTGGTGGGCAGCGAGGTGGAACGCGCCTATTCGCGGTCCGACTTGTTCGACAAGCGCCGCTGCCTGATGGACGCATGGGGCGCCTATGTGGCGAGCGAACAGGCGGGAAAGGTGGTGCGGATTGCGTGAAGCTGGAACGCCCGCGCTGAGGACGGACGCCGCAATCCCGGCCTGCCCCCGTGCTAAATGTGCTAAATGGCCGCGAACCGAAGATGCAGCACGTCCGGGGCCGTGCGCATACCACAGTCATTCAACCGGAAGGCGACGGGGCGACCAGAGGCGGAACCGCAACCTGACATTCCAGGGGCGGCTGCCAAAAACCACGTCAAACTGGCGTTGGTAATGACTAAAGGCTTGATCCACACGCGACTGTCCCTTTTCAGGAGCCAGCGAGCGCATCCAGAGCCGCAGTTGCAAGAACTGCATCGAGCAGTTGCGCCAGCAAGACCCGTGAGAAAGCACGCCCATACCGGACGCGAAAAGCCTGATTCCGCTGCACGGATGAAGCACATTGTTGCCGCGCATCGGATCGGCGGTTTCCTGCCGACAGTCCCCGCACAACTCTGCCGCTTGACTGCGGCGCCGCAGAACGCCAGTCAGGATGCAGCGGGGCGAAACAGGAACTTGTGCCGTCTGTCAGGAGCAACCCCAAAGTGTGGAGCAATGCCCGAAACAGGAAGGCCCGCGACACTCGCCAAAGTGTCACGGGCCGGGGTTGGAAAGACTTCGCCGTCACTTCCAACCCCTTCCTGCCAAGAAAGTTGGCTGTCCGTCTAGGCTTTGTTTGCATAGCGCAAACTGGAACGGGCGGCCCCAGAACAGGAACAAGAGGGGTTCCCCATGAATATCAGAATGTTGCGCCTTCCCGATGTGATGAAGGCAACCGGCTTGGGCCGAAGCACGATTTATGCCAAGGTCGCGGCTGGGGACTTCCCGGCCCCTGTGAAGCTGGGCGCGCGGGCCGTCGCCTGGCCGGAGGCCGTGGTTGCCGAGTGGCGAATCGCCCCAGCGCCCGCGCCGAACGCGCCGCCTGAAAGGAAACCCCGCCAAGCGGCTAGGCAAGGCAGGGGCGCTGGTCGCGTGAAATCTGAACTGCGCGGAACCTAGCGTTTCCCGCCCCCTGCCGCAAGGCGGCACCGGGGAACCGACATGGTTTGTCAACATCACTGGCCCCTGCGGGCCTTCACCCTTCACGAACCGGGCGATGCCCCGCGCGTGATTATCGCCAAGGGCCGCGACCGCTGGGCGCTTGAGGCGCTGATAGCGGCAGGCCCCGAGGGCTGCACGCCGCTGCACGGCCCCGCCCTGCGCTGGTCCGCCTATATCTTCAACCTGCGCGCCTTGGGCGTGTCTATCGACACCATCACCGAAAAGCACGGCGGCCCCTTCGCGGGGCACCATGCCCGCTATGTGCTGCGCTGCAATGTCACGGCAGGCCGGGAAGGCTTCGACCCTTTCTGCCCTTTCTGCGGATCAGGTGCGATAAAAGGCGGCGCCGCATGATGGCGCTGCGGATTGCGCTGCTGGTGCAGCGGTTCGGCATCACCCCTGACCACGCGGCGATGCTGGCCGCCTTCGTCTGGGGGGCCGGCCATGAGTGACGCACGCGCCCTGACGCTGGCCCTTCGCGGCAAATGGTATGGCCGCCAAGGGCTGGCCTGCTGTCCCGCGCATGGCGACCGGCGGCCGAGCCTAACCCTGGCCGATGCCCCGGACGGACGGCTGTTGCTCCACTGCAAGACCGGGTGCGACTTCCGGGATGTGCTGTCTGCCCTGCGCGAGCGGGGGCTGATGGACCGGCACGCCCGGCCGCAACCGCCCAGCGCAGGCGAGATTGCCCGCCGCAAGGCCGAGGATGAAGCCTGCGCCGTGAAGCGGGAACGGCAGGCGCTGTCTGTCTGGTGCGAGGCGCTGCCCGTTCACGGCACCCTTGCGGAAACCTACCTGCGGGCGCGAGGCATCACCTGTCCCCTGCCGGACACGCTGCGCTTTCATCCCGCGTGCTGGCACGCCTCCGCAAAGCGCCTGCCTGCCTTGGTCGCGCGGGTGGACGGCTTGCCCCGCCTTGCCGTGCATCGGACCTATCTACGCGCGGACGGGACCGGCAAGGCGGAGGTGGACCCGCCCAAGGCCATGCTGGGCGCGGCGCTGGGCGGGGCTGTCTGCGTCCATGAAGCCGGTGGACCGCTGATGGTGGCGGAAGGCATCGAGACGGCCCTGAGCCTGTCCAGCGGGCTTATCCGTCACCCTGCGACGGTATGGGCTGCGCTGTCCGCCCCCGGCATGGCCGGGCTGCGCCTGCCGGGGGTGGCATCCCCCATCGTCTGACCATCGCCCAGGACGGGGACACGGCAGGCCGGACGCCGCGCACAAGCTGGCCGAACGCGCATCCGCCCTGGGCTGGACCGTGAGCCTGCTGCCCGCCCCGGACGGCCGGGACTGGAACGACATTCTCATGCTGAAAGGAGCCGCCGCATGAACGCGATGCCCGAACCTATCCCCTTCACGCCCGAAGGCCCGCAGCCGCTCTTGCGGGAAATCCCGCCGGGCGAGGCTTACCCCGTTCACGCGCTCGGGCCGCTGCAAGCGGCGGTGGAGGCGGTGCAGGACATATCCCAAGCCCCTGCCGGCATTGCCGCGCAAAGCGCCCTGTCGGTCGCGTCCCTGGCGGAGCAGGGCTTCGCGGATGTCGAGACGCTGGGCGGGGATGCGCCACTGTCCCTGTTCTGCCTGACCATCGCGGAAAGCGGAGAGCGCAAGTCCACCTGCGACCGGCTACTGATGCGGGGCATCCGCGACCATGAGCGCGAACTGGCGGTGGACTATCAGGACGCCTTGGCGGAACATGAGGTTGCCCGCGAAATCTGGGCCGGAAAGCGCAAGCGGATGCTGGCCGAGGCGGCGGGGGCCGACAAGCTGAAGGCGGCGGGGGCCGAGGCGGACCTGCGCGCTCTGGGGCCGGAACCCCGCGCGCCGCTGTTCCCGAACGTGACCGCGCAGGAACCGACCTTCGAGGGGCTGCTGGAACTCTACAGAATCGGCCGCCCGGCGCTGGGCCTGTTTTCGGACGAGGCCGGGGGCTTCATCGGCGGCCATGCCATGAACAGCGACAACCGGCTGAAAACCATTGCCGGGCTGTCGCAGCTCTGGAACGGCGACACAGTGAACCGGGTCCGGCGCGGCGACGGGGCCAGCGACTATCCGGGCCGCAGGCTGGCGATGCACCTGATGGCCCAGCCAGTTGCCGCGCGCCCGCTCATGGCGGACCCGCAGGCATCCGGGCAGGGCTTTCTGGCGCGCTTCCTGATTGCCGAGCCGCCCAGCCTGATTGGCACCCGGCTGCGGCGCGGACATGGCCCGGCCAGCGAAGCGGCGGTTTCCGCCTTCACGGCGCGGCTGGCCGAGATACTGGCGGCCCCGATGCCGACCGGCGACAAGCCGCAGGAACTGGCCCCGCTGCGCCTGCCGCTGTCCCTGGGCGCAAGAGAACTGCTGTGGCGCTTCTATGAGGCGGTGGAGCGGGCGCAGGCTCTAGGCGGGCCGATGGAGCATGTCCGGGCCTACGCCAGCAAGGCGGCGGAACAGGCCGCGCGCATTGCGGGCGTGCTGACGCTCTGGGGCAATCTCGACGCCCCCGAAGTGACGCCGCAGGCGATGGGCTGGGGCATCACGCTGGCGCAATTCTATCTGGGCGAGGCGCGCAGGTTGGCCGAGGCCGGGCTTGTGTCCGAGGAAACCGCGAAGGCGGAACGGCTGCGGCAATGGCTGGTGGAAAGCTGGGCGCATGATGATGTGACGCCGCGCGAGATTGTCCAGTCCGGCCCCAATGCGCTGCGCGAAGGCAAGGCGCTGGCCGGGCCGCTGTCCATGCTGGTGAAGGCCGGGCATCTGGTGCCGCTGGAACCGGGAACCGTCATTCGGGGCGGCGCGCGCAGGGAAGCCTATCGGATTGTGAGGGCTGCCCGTGCTGTTTGACGTGCAAGCCGCCTTGGCCGAAATCACGGCAAATACCCCCGCTACAATCGCTACAGCCGCTACAAACCGGGCGAGTGTAGCGAAGGTAGCGGGTGTAGCGGCGGGGCCATGCGAGATTGCAGCGCCCGCCACCCGCCCGGCGGTGCCGTTGTGCTTCCCCTTCACGGCCTCGCTGCCCGCCCGGCACCTGCGCCCAGCACCCCCGGCAACATGGTGCGGCTGGGCTGGTGCGGGGAATGGGTGCGCCGCGACCGCTGGGACACCATGTCCGACATGGAGCGCCACGGGCCGCAGGGGCGGCTGTTCTGCGGCAAGTGCTGGCAATGGCGGGACCGGGCAACCGCTCTTGCCTGCCTGGACGGGGAGACGTGCCAATGACAACGCGCCGGACCCGCCCGCGCGGCTTCGCGGACTGGAACCCTCGCCCTGACACGCTGGCGTTGGTGACGCAGGTGCGCGCGGTGCTGGATGAATATGC
>CALLYR010000039.1 GCA_937859005.1 uncultured Paracoccus sp.
TTCCGGGGCCGACTCGCTCCCCGTGATCCACAAGATTGCCGATGCCCTGGCCGCGCGTCTGGCCGATGTGGGCCGCGCAACCGTGCTGGATGCCGGACATATGGCGCCGCTGACCCATCCGGCGCAGGTCGCGGGGCTGATCGCGGTCAATCTGGACCGCGCCTGATCAGTCGGGAACATCGAAATCGTCGGGATGAGGCACGCGCCCGATAGCCAGCCAATCCGCCCGGACGCGCGCGATCCGCGTATCGCCCCAAGTCTGGAACCGGATCACGAAACCTTCGGCAGTCACGTCCTCGGCCAGCACATCGACGCGCTGGTTCGCCCCCCCGGCGATGTCCCACATGCCCAGCCCCACATGAACAGCAGGGGAATCAAGGAACGGCCGGTCAAAGACGACGATGCGCCGGACCGAACGCGGACCCTGCCCCGCCCACATCGGCCCGTCGTTCTCGAAGTCCGAAAACAGGACGAGCGAACCCTGGCTGACGCCCGTTTCCGCCAAGTTCATCCCCCATTTCCCGATCGGGCGCGGCGGGTTGCAGGATGAAGCACAAGCTGCCTCTCATGCAAGAGCCTGCCGCAAGATGGGCTTCGTCAGGTTTCGGCCGCAGCACCCGACCATTCGGCAGGGCTGTAGCGGTCATAATACCCGCTGGTGAACAGCCATTTGAACCGCTCGTGGATTGCCGCTTCGGCAGTGGGGGTCATCATTTCCTGCCAGGTGGCGCGTCTGGAGGCGTTCAGATGCGGAAATTCGGGCAGAGATTCGACATGAGGCGCCAGCGCATCCGTCATGTCGGCTGCCATGTTTTCATGGCGCACGATCCGCAGTTGCGGCAGCGGTTCCCATTTGTTGGTGTAATACTGATGGATTGCCGGCGGGTTGCAGCCATAGAAGTTGGATTTGGCGCAGAAACCCTCGAACCCCTCGGCCTTGATCAGTTCGACATTCCGCAGGGGTTGGTCGAAGAAGTGCATCTTGATGTGATGGAAGCGGGACACTTCAAGATCATAGGGGTTCCGCATCCCCGCGATGATGACCTTGAAATCGTCCAGCCTGCGCCCATACCGTTCCAGAATGCGCGCAGCTTCGTGGATGCGTTCGTGGCGGGTGCCGGGCACATAGGTGACATTGGGCGCATCGCCCTCATGGCCCGCGGGCACGGCGCTGAAGACCTGGCCCGGCAGGCTCGTCTCCAGCACGCTGGTGGTGGACATGCCCCCGGTTTTGGGGACGTGGATGAACAGGACGTCCTCGTTCCAGATCATCGGGCAGACCTCCGCTGTGCCGTGGGGACGAATGCGGCCGCAGGAGTTACCCAGCGGCCGCATTCCTGATTCTGCCTTCCCTGTCAGTCGGGGAAGTTCGCCTGGTTCGGGTCAAGGCCGATATGCGTGCCAAGCGCCTCCATGTCGCCCAGCAGCTTGGTGGCGGCGGCGACGATTTCGTCGCCCACCGTGCCCGCCTTGGCCACGACCGCCTGCTGCTGCCGACGGGCGGCGCGCATCATGTCGTTATAGACCTCCTGCGTCATTTCCGCCCGCGGATGCCCGCGTTCGGCCAGCAGGGTGACGCCGTCGCCGTTGATCTCGGCAAAGCCGCCGGTCACCGCGAATTCGGTCGCATTCCCCGCGCCATCCACGACCGTGACCAGCCCCGGCCGCAGCGTGACGATGGTCGCCGCATGGCCGGGCATCGCGGTCATGTCGCCGTCGGTGCCCGGCAGACGGACCTCGCGCACCGGGACGGAAACGAGGTTCCGTTCCGGCGAGACGAGATCGAACTGCATCGTGTCGGCCATGTCGCCCCCTTACGCCGCGTCCGCGGCCAGGCGCTGCGCCTTGGCCTTCACGTCCTCGATGCCGCCGACCATATAGAAAGCCGCTTCCGGCAGATGGTCGTATTCGCCGGCCACGACCGCCTTGAACGAACGGATGGTGTCCTCGATCGGGACCTGCCCCCCGTCCGAGCCGGTAAAGACCTTGGCCACGTCGAAGGGTTGCGACAGGAAGCGCTGGATCTTGCGGGCGCGGGCGACGGTGAGCTTGTCCTCCT
>CALLYR010000040.1 GCA_937859005.1 uncultured Paracoccus sp.
AGCGCCCCCTGTCGGTCCGCCTCCTCATAGCCCATGAACCTCAGCAGCTCGGCAGTGGCAGCCCCGTCGCGCAGCAGCATGGTCACGCCGCGAAAGCCGTGGATGCCCACATCCGCCGGAACCGGGCCGCGGGCAAAGGGCGCGCGGAGGTCGCCCGGCGCCTCGGCCAAGGCAAAGCCGTCGCCTTCGGGGCCAAGGAAGCGCAGGCGCTTCTCGCCGAACTGTTCGTGTTCCTGCAGGCCGGTCACGCCGTGGTTGCCGAAGCGCTCCTTCCACCCGCCAAGCGCGCCTTCGGGCACGGCAAAGACGGTCTCGGACACTTCTCCGGTGCCGCGGCAGCCCTTCACGACATGGGGGAAGGGAAAGCAGGTCATCACCGAACCGGGCGTGCCCGCCTCGTCGCCGTAACAAAGGTGATAGACATCGGGCGCGTCGAAGCTGACGGTCTTCTTGACCCGGCGAAGGCCAGGCAGTTTCGTGAAGAAATCGTTGTTTTCCTGGGCATCCGCCGCCATCGAGGTGACGGAGTGCAGGCCCTTGATCTGGTTGAGCATGGCAGTTCCCCGATCCGGGTGGCGTTGCTCGACCGGGAATATACGGATGCAGACCATTTCCCGGAACAGGCATGATCTTGCATTCACTGTTGCACATGGCGCCATGACCAGCGCATGGGCGAACTGGAATCGATCCGCGTTTTCCTGACGGCGGCCGATCTTGGCAGCTTCGCCGGCGCGGCCCGGCAACTGAGCATGACGCCCGCATCCGTCACCCGCACCATCGCCGCGCTGGAAGGCCGGCTTGGCGTGCAGCTTCTGGTGGGCACGACCCGGCAGGTCTCGTTGACCTCGCGGCCGGGCGATTGACCGAAGTGCTGCCCGACTGGTCCGTGCCCGAGATCTGGCTGACGCTCTATTATCCGCCCCATGCGCGGCTGCCGCTGAAGATCGCGACCTTCTCGGACTTCTTCGAGACCTGTGTGAACGAAACCCGCCTGCTCTGAGAGGCAAGCGGGAAGGGATGCCCCGGTGTCGGCCTTCCGGACCGGATATGTGCCGTGACGGCCTGCTCTTCGCTTCGGACCCGGTGTTCCCCCTGACACGGGCGCCGGGATCGAATGGCTCGGCCGCAGCCGGGCCGTCAGCCTTCCGGCGCCAGGCAGAGGAGGACCGGGCGCTCGCTCTCTCGCGGCTGGCCTGGTGCCCCCGGGCGATATGCTCATGCGCCGGTCCCCGCGTGACCGGGGCGGCGCTGCGCAAGGTCGGGCGGCTGCGGGCGGGCGGCCTGGCCGCCATCCGCGCAGGATCGAACGGCCGGATTTGCTGCGCCAGCCTGCCGCTGCGCGAACTGCAGGCCTGCGCCCGATTGAAGCCGCCCGGCGCAACCGCCAATATCCCCCGGTCTACCAATCCCCGAGGAGTAAGCGACGATGGCGATCCGCAGCATCATGACCAGCTATCTCGGCAATGGCGGCGGAGAAGGGGCGCTGCGGATGGCGATCCAGATGGCGCGGAAATACGATGCCCATGTGACCGGCGTCGTCTGGCAGCCGCCCAACCCGCTGCGCAGCCGTCCGGGCTCGTTCTTCACGCGCGAGATCGACCGCATTCTCGACCAGGCGGAAACCGAATTCGCCCGCGAACGCCGCGACGCCTTCATGGCCAGCATCGCCGACGCCGGCCTGCAGGACCGGGCCGAATTCGTCGTGCTGAACGGCACGAAAGGCAGCAGCATCGCCGAGGCCGCGCGCGGCCACGATGCGATCGTGATGGGCAGCGGTCCCGGGGAATCGCGAATCGGCAGTTTCGCGACCCGCCCCGATGTCGTCGCCCTGCGCAGCGGACGGCCGGTCGTGATCGTGCCGCCCGACTATGCCGCCCCTGCCATCGTCGAAACCGCGGTGGTTGCCTGGGACGGCAAGCGGGCCTCGGTGCGGGCGCTGGCGGATGCGATGCACATCCTGGGCACCAAGGAAAAGGTCACGATGCTGAGCATCGGGGCGGATCCTGTCCCCGGCCACGGACAGGACGTTCTGCGCCTTCTGTCGCTGCATGGGGTCGAGGCCGATCTGGCGGTGCGGGCGCCGGGGCCGGGCGGGATCGGGCGCACGATCCTTCAGGCCTGCCGCGAACTGGGCGCGGGACTGCTGATCATGGGCGCCTATGAACACAGCAAGTTCAGCGAGGATCTGCTGGGCGGCGTCACCCGCGACATCCTGGAACACGCCGAACTGCCGGTGCTGATGTCGCACTGAACCGGTCCGGGCGCGAAGGGGCGCTCCGGTCCGGGGCGCCATGTCCGCCCCCTTCACGTCCGCGCCGCCCGGTCCGGCCCCCTCTGGTCCCGGCCGCGCCTCGTCCGGCTTGCATCGGCCTGCCCGCGCGGTCCGGGCTTCCCCGTCGTCAGCCCCCTCCCGCCATGTCCGGCTCCCTCAGGCCCGCCGCCTCCTCGCCGCCCGGTCCGCCTGCCCTCGCTCGCCGCTTCCGGGCCACCTCCTCCGGCTCACCCTCTCCGGTCCGCGCCCCTCCTGCCCGTCGCTCGCCGTCTCGGGGCACCTTTTCCGCGCTTCTGTGGGGGGTGGGGGGTGGGGGGGGGTTGCGGTTGCGGGAGGGATCGACCATCTAGCGCCTCGTCCGCGCCGTG
>CALLYR010000041.1 GCA_937859005.1 uncultured Paracoccus sp.
GTCGCCGTCGCGGTGGAAATGCTGCATGCCTATAGCCTGGTCCACGACGACCTGCCGGCGATGGACGACGACGACCTGCGCCGGGGCATGCCCACCTGCCATATCCAGTGGTCCGAATCGACCGCGATCCTGGCGGGCGACGCGCTGCAGACGCTGGCCTTCCGGCAGTTGACGAATGACGCGATCGGCACGCCCGAGGTTCGGGTCGAACTGATCCGCCGCTTTGCCGATGCGGTGGGCGCGCGCGGCATGGTCTGGGGACAGGCCCAGGACATCGCGGCCGAATCCGCGCTGGAGCCGCTGGACCTGGCCGCGGTCAAGGCGCTGCAGCAGGCCAAGACCGGCGCGCTGTTCGGATTCGCGGCCACGGCGGGTGCGGTCATGGCGGGGGACGACCCGGCCGCGCTGCAGGAATATGCCCGCAACCTGGGCCTTGCCTTCCAGATCGCCGACGACATCCTGGACGTGACCGGGGACGAGGCCCAGACCGGCAAGCGCGTCGGCAAGGACGCCGCTGCTGGCAAGGCCACCTTCGTGTCGCTGCTGGGCCTGGAAGAGGCGCGCGACAAGGCGGCGGCGATGGTGCACCGGGCGGAACTGGCGCTCGATGCCTATGGCGACGATCCGGCGGCCGGAAACTTGCGGCAGCTCGCGCGTTTCGTTATCCACCGCCAGACCTGACGCCGCGGCCCGCGGCCACCCGCGCCCCCCGCGAAAGGGCATAGCCGATGACCGACCCGTTCCACCGCCCCAAGACCCCCGTTCTGGACCGGGCAAGACTGCCGTCCGACCTGAAGGCGCTGTCCGACCGCGAGCTGCGCCAGCTGGCCGACGAGCTGCGTGCCGAGACCATCAGCGCGGTCAGCGTGACCGGCGGTCATCTGGGTGCGGGGCTGGGGGTGGTCGAACTGACCGTGGCCCTGCACGCCGTGTTCGACAGCCCGCGCGACAAGATCATCTGGGACGTGGGCCATCAGTGCTATCCGCACAAGATCCTGACCGGCCGGCGCGACCGCATCCGCACCCTGCGGATGGAAGGCGGGCTGTCCGGCTTTACCAAGCGGTCCGAAAGCCCCCATGACCCGTTCGGGGCGGGCCATTCCTCGACCTCGATCTCGGCGGCTCTGGGCTTTGCCGTGGCGCGCGACCTCGGCGGCGAGGCCGGCGATGCGGTGGCCGTGATCGGCGACGGCGCGATGAGCGCGGGCATGGCGTTCGAGGCGCTGAACAACGCCGGCCACATGGGCACGCGGCTGTTCGTGGTCCTGAACGACAACGAGATGTCGATCGCGCCCCCCACCGGGGCGCTGTCCAGCTATCTGACGCGGCTTTACACGCGGGCGCCGTTCCAGGACCTCAAGGCCGCGGCCAAGGGCGCGGTCGGGCTGCTGCCCGAGCCGCTTCAGGAAGGCGCGCGGCGGGCCAAGGAAATGCTGAAAGGCATGACCATCGGCGGCACGTTGTTCGAGGAACTGGGTTTTTCCTATATCGGCCCCGTGGACGGGCACGATCTGGACCAGCTGCTGCCGTTGCTGCGGACGGTCCGGGCGCGGGCGACAGGGCCGGTGCTGATCCATGCGGTGACGAAAAAGGGCAAGGGCTATGCCCCGGCCGAGGCCGCCGCCGACCGTGGCCATGCCACGGCCAAGTTCGATGTCCTGACCGGCGTGCAGGCCAAGGCGAAATCGAACGCGCCGAGTTACACCAGCGTCTTCGCCAGATCCCTGATTGCTCAGGCGGAAACCGACGACAAGATCGTCGCCATCACCGCCGCGATGCCGGACGGGACCGGGCTGAACCTGTTCGCCGAACGCTTTCCCCGCCGCTGTTTCGACGTGGGCATCGCCGAACAGCACGCGGTCACCTTTTCCGCGGGCCTTGCCGCGGGGGGGATGAAGCCCTTTTGCGCGCTGTATTCCACCTTTCTGCAGCGCGGCTATGACCAGGTCGTCCATGACGTGGCGATCCAGCGTCTGCCCGTCCGCTTCGCCATCGACCGCGCGGGGCTGGTCGGCGCGGACGGGGCCACTCATGCCGGGGCCTATGACATCGCCTTTCTGGCCAATCTGCCCGATTTCGTCGTCATGGCCGCGGCGGACGAAGCCGAACTGGTCCATATGGTCGCGACCGCCGCAGCCCTTGACGACCGCCCCAGCGCCTTCCGTTTCCCGCGCGGCGAGGGAACGGGGGTCGAGATGCCCGAACGCGGCGTGCCCCTGGAAATCGGCCGCGGCCGCATCGTGGCCGAGGGCGCGCGTGTCGCGATCCTGTCCTTCGGCACCCGCCTGTCCGAGGTGATGCGCGCCCGGGAATCGCTGGCCGCCCGCGGCATCGCCCCCACGGTGGCCGACGCCCGCTTTGCCAAGCCGCTGGACCGCGACCTGATCCTGCGGCTGGTGCGCGAGCACGAGGCGCTCATCACCATCGAGGAGGGCGCCGTCGGCGGCTTCGGCAGCCATGTCGCCCAGTTGCTTGCCGACGAGGGCGTGTTCGACCGCGGATTGCGCTTCCGCAGCATGGTCTTGCCCGACACCTTCGTCGATCATGCCTCGCCCGAGGCGATGTATCGCGCCGCCGCCATGAACGCCCCCCAGATCGAGGCGAAAGTGCTGGAGGTTCTGGGCGTGGCAGCGCTGGAGC
>CALLYR010000042.1 GCA_937859005.1 uncultured Paracoccus sp.
TGGAGCGGGTGAAGGGAATCGAACCCTCGTCGTAAGCTTGGGAAGCTTCTGCTCTGCCATTGAGCTACCCCCGCGACGCGCCTTGGCTAGCGCGGCGCCGCGCCGCGGTCAAGCGCTCACAGCAGCCCCATTTCCGCCAGTTCGCGCGCAAGCCTGGGCGGCAGGGTGCCCTCGGCCGCACGGCCGGGGGGCAGGTCGGGCGGCGCGTCCTCGGGGCGCAGATAACGCCAGCCCTGGAACGCCCGCCGCGGCACGCCCGCGACGCGGACCACTTGCGCGTCCAGGATCAGGGCGCAGCGGGTGATGCCGTCGTGGCCGACCCGTTCCTGAAGCCCGATCAGGCGCTGGCGGGCCAGCATCGTGCCCTTGAACACCCAATAGATCGAGCCGCCGTCCAGCAGTTCGTCGTCGCGTCTGGGCCACATGCGGGTGACATGTTCGGCAGGGCCGCCGCCGAAGCGGTCGCGCTGCCAATGTTCCAGCGCCTCGGGATGGGGGGCGCCGACGCAGAGTTTCATCAGATGCAGGGATTGCGGCATGGCCGCCATATAGGCGCGCGGCGGCCTGGGTTACAGGGGCAGGTTGCGGCGATGCGTCACGGGGCGTAGGCGTGGGCGGCACAAAAGGACGACCCCATGGCCCTTATGGATCACGCGCCCTCGCGACGGCTGCCTTTGCCCGAATTCGTCGCCATGCTGGCGTTCCTGTTCGCCACGGTGGCCTTTTCCATCGACGCCATGCTGCCCGCGCTGCCGGAAATCGCGGCCGAGCTGACGCCGGACGACGTGAACCGGGCGCAGCTGATCCTGACCTCGTTCATGGCGGGGATGGGTCTGGGCACGTTGTTCGCGGGGCCGATCTCGGATGCGGTCGGGCGCAAGCCGGCGATGGCGGCGGGGTTCGTGATCTATCTGACCGCCGCCGCCGCCGCGCTGTTCGCGGATACGCTGGAGCTGCTGCTGCTGGCGCGGTTCGTGCAGGGCGTGGGGGCGGCGGGGCCGCGCATCGTGGGCACGGCGCTGGTGCGCGACCTTTACGAAGGGCGCGAGATGGCGCGGATCACCAGTTTCGTCATGATGGTGTTCATGATCGTCCCGGCGATGGCGCCGTCGCTGGGACAGGTCTTCATCTGGCTGGGCGGCTGGCACGGGGTGTTCGTCGGCTTCCTGCTGTTCGGCGCGACGGGATTCCTGTGGTTCCAGACCCGGCAGGCCGAAACCCTGCCGCCCGCGCGGCGGCGGCCGCTGCGGCTGGTCCCGCTGTGGGAGGGCGTGCGCGAGGTGCTGTCGGACCGCGAGGTGGTGCTGTGCATCGTCGTGATCGCGCTGGGCTTCGGGCAGATGTTCGCGCTGCTCAGTTCCGCCCAGCAACTGTTCGGGGAAACCTATGGCCATGCTGCGACCTTTCCGCTGTGGTTCGCGGGCATGGCGGTGCTGTCGGCGTCGGGGACCGTGATCAACGCGCGCTTGGTCATGCGGGTGGGGATGCGGCGGATCGCGCGCACGGCCTATGCCGCGCAGGTGGTCAGCTCGGTCCTGTTCCTGACGCTGCTGCTGAGCGACATGCTGCCCGGACCCCTGCGCTTTCCAGTGTTCTTCCTGTGGGCGGTGGGTGTCTTCACGATGGCGGGGCTGACCTTCGGCAACCTCAACGCGCTGGCGATGAGCCGCAAGGGCCATATCGCGGGGATGACGGCATCCGTCGTGTCGGCCCTTTCGACGCTGGGGGCGGTCATGCTGGCGGCACCCGTGGGGCTGGCCTATGCTGGAACGGCGGTCCCGGTGGCTGCGGCGACGCTGGGCTGTTCGGCCCTGGCCTGGGCGATCATGGGGTTGATGCAGCGGCGCTGACCGGCGCTTGACTCCGGCTGCGGCGGGACTATAAGCGCCGCTTCCATTGGTGTTGGTGGACCCCGCAAGGGGAAACCTGTCGCCCCGGCCCAGGGGAGAAGGACAACGCCCTTCACATCCGACGAAGGAGATCAGCGATGACCAAACGCACCGCTGCCAAGTACAAGATCGACCGCCGCATGGGCGAAAACATCTGGGGCCGCGCCAAGTCCCCGGTAAACAAGCGTGAATACGGCCCCGGCCAGCACGGCCAGCGCCGCAAGAACAAGCTGTCCGACTTTGGCACCCAGCTGCGCGCCAAGCAGAAGCTCAAGGGCTACTATGGCGACCTGACCGAAAAGCAGTTCCGCCGCATCTACTCCGAGGCCGAGCGTCTGCGCGGCGACACCGGCGAGATGCTGGTCGGCCTGCTGGAGCGCCGTCTGGACGCCGTCGTCTATCGTGCAAAATTCGTGCCCACCATCTGGGCCGCCCGCCAGTTCGTGAACCACGGCCACATCGAGGTGAACGGCAAGCGCGTGAACATCGCCTCGTATCGCGTGAAGGAAGGCGATGTGGTGTCGGTCCGCGAGAAATCGCGCCAACTGGCGATCGTGCTGGAGGCCGTGGGCCTGGCCGAGCGCGATGTCCCCGACTATATCGAGGCCGACCACAACAAGATGACCGCGACCTATGTGCGCACCCCCGCGCTGGGCGACGTGCCCTATGCGGTGCAGATGGAACCGAACCTGGTCGTCGAATACTACGCCCAGAACTGATCCGGCCATTGGCCCCGATCTGCAAAGGCCGTCCTCCGGGGCGGCCTTTTTCGTTAAAAGGCGCAGTATTATCAATATGCTTCAGTCGCGCCATCCTGTTACGCCGAGCCATCATTTCCGATGGAGCACGACATCATGGCCACGATCCAGCTTCAGCAGGCGTTCGATCTGTCCGCCCCGACCAGCTATCGTCTGGAGCATTTCTCCGAGCGGGGTTTCTATGCGGATTTCAGTGGTGGCATCCGCGTGTCTTTCCCGGCACCTGGCCACGGCACGGATCTGCTGACCGGACTGTCGATGAGCCGCGGTGGCAGCGAGCTGTTCCGCATGACCGATTTCTCGATCAATGTGGGCGGCAGCTGGGCGGACGCCGCGATCGAACGCGGGAACCTTCTGCCGTTCTATCAGCGCATCATGGCGCAGGCGGATCACGTCACGGGATCGATGGGCGACGATGCCGTGAACGGGTTTGACGGTGCCGACCGAATCAATGGCCGGGGCGGAAACGACCGCCTCTCCGGTGGGTTGGGAAACGATTCGCTGGTCGGCGGGGGCGGCCACGATGTCCTGAACGGCGGCGACGGGAATGACGTTCTGGTGGCGGGCCTTGGGGCGGATGTCGTGTCCGGCGGGGCGGGCAATGACGTGCTGCAGGTCGCCGGACCTGCGGGCGTGACCGTGAACCTCGCCCTTTCCGGGGTGCAGTCCTTGGGCGGGGGCGCATCCGTCCGGCTGAGCGGGGTTGAGTCGGTGACCGGCACCGCCGGTGCGGACCGGTTGACCGGCAACGTCCTGACAAACATCCTGAACGGCGGCGTGGGGAACGACATTCTGTCGGGGGCTGCGGGCGCCGATGTCCTGCTGGGCGCAGCCGGGGCAGACCGGCTGATCGGCGGGACCGGCCGCGATCTTCTGAACGGCGGGGCGGACGCGGATCGCTTCGTCTTTGCGGCGGGCGATGGACATGACCGGATCGCCGATTTCCAGAACGGCATCGACCGGATCGAGATCGCCTCGGGCGCGGAACGCTTTGGCGATCTGCGGATCACCGATGCGGGGGCGAATGTCGTGATCGGCTATGGCACGGATACGATCACGATCGAAAACCTCGATCACCGCCTGATCGACGCGTCGGACTTCATCCTTGTCTAGCCGCCATGGGTGGGGGCGGCCGTTGACAGCCTGCCCCCCATCCCCGACCTTGCGCGCATGAATGGACCGGCCCTGACATTCCACGGCTCCGCCGATCCGCGCCCGGACGCATCCCTGATCGTGGATGTGCCGGGCTATGACGGGCCGCTGGACCTGTTGCTGATGCTGGCGCGGACGCAGAAGGTCGATCTGATGCAGATCAGCGTTCTTGCGCTGGCGGAACAGTATCTGGCCTTTGTCGAACGGGCACGGGTGCTGCGGATCGAACTGGCGGCGGATTATCTGGTCATGGCCGCGTGGCTCGCGTTCCTGAAATCCCGGCTGCTGCTGCCCGCCGAACCGCAGGACGATGGGCCTTCGGCCGAGGAGATGTCCGCGCATCTGGCATTCCGGCTGGAACGGCTGGATGCGATGCGCGAGGCCGCGGCACGGCTGATGGCGCGGCCTCGGCTGGAACAGGACCGCTTTGCCCGAGGCGCGCCGCAGGCCCCTGCGCAGGTGCGGCAGGTGCGATGGCGGACGGGGCTGATCGACCTGTTGCAGGCCTATGCTCGGCTGCGGACGCGGGACGAATTCCGCCCCTATGCCTTCGACCGGCGGGACATCCATACGATGGAACAGGCGCTCGACCGGATGCGGCAGATGATCGGCTTTGCGGGAAACTGGACCGAGCTGGCGCAGTTTCTGCCCGAGGGCTGGGACGGTACGCCGCAGCGCCGCCGGTCGGCCACCGCTGCGACCTTTGCCGCTTCGCTGGAGCTTGCCCGGCAGGGCCGGATCGAGATCCGGCAGGCCGGCGCATTCGCCCCTCTCGCAGTCCGGGTGAGGCCGTGACCGCCTCGGGCTTTGTACCCATCGAGGCGCAGGAACGCATGGTCGAGGCGCTGCTGTTCGCCAGCGCCGCGCCGATGACCCTGCGCGACCTGGCCGCGCGAATGCCCGTGGGGTCTGACCCGGCCGAGGCGCTGCGGCGGCTGCGGGCGCGTTACGACGGGCGCGGGGTGGAACTGGTGCGGGTCGGCGATGCCTGGGCCTTTCGCACCGCGGCGGACCTGGGTTTCCTGATGCAGCAACAGGTCGTGGAAACCCGCCGCCTGTCCCGCGCCGCGACCGAGACGCTGGCCATCATCGCCTATCACCAGCCCGTCACCCGCGCCGAGATTGAGGAGCTCCGCGGCGTCGCGGCCGGGCGGGGAACACTGGACCAGTTGATCGGGATGGGTTGGGTCCGGCTGGGGCGCCGCCGCCAGACTCCGGGCCGGCCGGTGACCTTCGTGGTGACGGATGTCTTTCTGGACCATTTCGGCCTGTCTGGCACCGATGACCTGCCGGGGCTTGCGGAACTGCGCGCGGCGGGGCTGCTGGATACGCGCCCGCCCATGTCGTCCGGGGTTGCGGGGGCAAAGAGCCATCACGATATAGCGGCCGATGCGGACGGGCCGGGGGACGATCTTTTCGGCGACTGATCCGCGGGGAAACGCCATGAACCTGAACCAGATCCTGAACATGTTCGGCCGCATGGTCACGCGGCGCCTGATGAACTGGGGCGTGAACAAGGATATCGATGCCGCCACCCGCCGCGCCGGGGGCACCGTGAAAGGCAAGCCCGCGCTCTCCACGCAGAAACAGGCCAAGGCTGCGCGCGAGGCCGTCAAGCGCGCCCGTCAGGCCGCGCGCGTCACCCGGCGCATCGGGCGCTGACCGGGGAAACCGGCTTAGCGGAACTGCTTGGACAGCTTCAGCCCCTGGCCCTGATAGTTGGACGCGATCTCCGCGCCATACAGACGGTCGGGTGCGCTTGCCATGCGCTCATAGACCAGCCTTCCCACCACCTGCCCGTGTTCCAGCGCAAAGGGCGCCTCGTGGCAGCGCACTTCCAGCACGCCGCGGGCGCCGCGCCCCGACAGGCCATGCCCGAAACCCGGATCGAAAAATCCGGCGTAATGGACCCGAAACTCGCCCACCATCGCCAGATAGGGCGACATCTCGGCGGCATAGGCAGGGGGAATCGTCACCGCCTCGCGGCTGACAAGGATGTAAAAGGCACCGGGGTCGAGGATCAGCCGCCCCTCGGTCGTGCGCAATTCGTCCCAGTAATCGCGCGCGTCATAGGCAGCGATGCGGTCGAGGTCGATCACCCCGGAATGGGGCCGGGCGCGGTATCCGACCAGATCGCCCGCCATGGGCCGCAGGTCTACGGAAAAGCCAAGCCCGCCGTCGATCAGCGGCTCGCCATCGACCAGCGGCTGTTCGGCATGCAGAGCGGCCAGGGCGGCATCGTCCAGCACCGCCTGTCCCTGCCGCAGCCGCAACTGGTTCAGCCGCATCCCCGGCCGGACCAGCACCGAAAAGCTGCGCGGGCAGATCTCGGCGTAAAGCGGGCCGCCGTATCCCGCGGGCAGACGGTCGAATTCGGTCCCGTCGTCGGTGACCAGCCGGGTCAGCAGATCCAGCCGCCCGGTCGAGGATTTTGCATTCGCCACCGCATCCAGCCCGGCGGGCAGGGACAGGCTTTCCAGCAGCGGCACCAGATAGACGCAGCCCTTTTCCAGCACCGCGCCCCCGGTCAGGTCCATGCGGTGCATCTCGAAATCAGCCAGCCGGTCCTTGATGCGACATCCGCGCCCGGCCAGAAAGGACGCGCGCAGCCGCCAGGCGGTCGCGCCCAGGCGCAGATCAAGGCTTGCGGGCTGGATCTGGTCGGGGGTGATCGGCTCGGGGGCGCGGATCGCGCCCTGGTCGATCAGCCTGCGGAGGGCACTGTCGGGAAGAACGCCGTTCACCTTGAACCCCCTGCCCCACAAGCGAACGCCCACCCCGAAGGGTGGGCGTTTCGTGATGGTCGGGCCGGCGAGATTCGAACTCGCGGCCTTCCGCCCCCCAGACGGACGCGCTAACCAGACTGCGCCACGGCCCGACGGGGGCCATATAGATCGAAGCCTCGCCCCAGCACAAGGGGCGATCCGGGGGATGATCGGGAAAACTGGCGCGCGGGTTAAGGGATGAGAGAGGGGCCTACCGGCCCGCAGGACGCGTCGCGGCCCGCAACGCGGCGGCCATGTCGCGCGCAGGCTCGGGCAGCGGCCCATCCGTCGCGCGCAGCCGCGCCGCCGTCCGCGCCAGACGGCCCAGCCAGTCCGATTCGCCCGCAGCCTCTGCCGTGACGGTGGATGGCGCGGACATCGCCGCATCCCCGGTCTGCGGTGGACGGATGTCCGGCAGGGAAGGAGAGGCCGGTGGTGCCGTTGATGGAGCGGCGTGCTGAACCTCTGCCCCGCCCAAGGCTGCCGGCGGCATTGTTTCAGCCTCAGGCATGAAGATGGAAGGGGCGTCAGAAGACGCGGCAGGAATGGCAACCTGGGACAGGGCGGGAGAGCGCGCGGGGACCGTATCGGGCACAGAATCCGAGGCAGCGGCTGCAACAGGCGCGGCAGCGGTCGGCAGGGCAGGACCCGTGTCGCGGCTGGGGGCCAGAGGCGGAATTGTTGCCGGAACCGGATCAGCGGCCGCGTCTGAAGCGGATGCCAGGGCAGATCCGGCAGCAGGCGGTAGAGAAGAAGCCGCGTCGGCGCCGGGGGCCGGAGCGGGAATCGATGCGGCCTCAGGGGGCGGTTCCGAAGCGGGCGCCGGGGCAGGGACCGACGCAGGAACCGGGACAGCCGCCGCTGCGGCGAACCGCACCCCCGCAGGGCCGTCGGCGTCCTGCGCCTCTGCCCCCGACTGCCACTCGGGCCCCAGCCGCGCCGCGCCGCGGGCGCGCAGGCCCGTGCCCTTGTCCGCGGCGATCAGGCGGCGTGCGCCACGGATCGTCATTCCGTCGTCGCGCAGGACCGCAACCAGTCCCGCCGCCAGCCGCACATCGTCCGGCCGATAATATCGCCGGCCGTCCGCCCGTTTCACCGGAGCCAGTTGCGGGAACTGCGTTTCCCAATAGCGCAGCACATGGGTCGCCACGCCGACCAGGCGGGATACTTCGCCGATGCTGCGGAACGCCTCGTGCGATTTCTGCATGGCGGCCCCGGCCCAGCGATCAGCGGTTCCCGGCCGCCACCCGTTCCTTCATCAGGTGGGAGGGCCGGAACGACAGGACGCGCCGGGGCGTGATCGGCACCTCTTCCCCGGTCTTGGGGTTGCGGCCGATCCGCTCGTTCTTGTCGCGGACCGAAAACGTGCCGAAGGACGAAATCTTCACCTGTTCGCCGCGCACCAGCGCGTCGGAGATGTGGCCCAGCACGCTTTCGACCAGATGCGCGCTTTCTTGCCGGGACAGGCCGACTTCCCGGAAGACGGCTTCGGCCAGATCCATGCGGGTCAGGGTCTTGTCACTCATCGGGACGGCCTCTTGGTTGCGGACAGCTTGCGGGCTTGCGAATGGCGAGTCAACAGCCTGCAGTCCCCGTTCGTTCCCCCTGTTGCGGGGGATAGTCCAGCGAAATCCACGGCTTTCATTGCAATCCTCGGCACAGCCCCTAGCTTGTGAAGGACAGCAGGAGGCCGGCGGGCGCAGCAAGGGGAAGGGTCATGGCAGGCGGATGGGCGCATGACGGCGCAGTCAACGAACAGATCGAGGTCAGTACGCAGGAGGCGCTGGAGCGCGTCCGCCTGCGGGCGCGCGGTGCGGGCGAAAGTCTGCGCGACTGCGCCGACTGCGGCGAGCCGATCCCCGAGGCCCGGCGGCTGGCGCAACCGGGCGTCAGGCTGTGCATCGAATGCCAGTCCGAGGACGACCGCGCCCGGCGGCCGCAGGCTGGGGCCATCAATCGCCGCGCGTCCAAGGACAGCCTGCTGAAATAGCGCCGGACCCTAGGCCGCCCCGTGGAAGCGGGGCGTCTGCGCCGCTGCAGAGGCCAGCGCCGCGACCCCCGGCGCGATCCGGTCGGACGCGATCGAGCCGAAGCCCAGCCGGAAATAGGGGCAGGGCACGGGGGGATGTTCGAAGAACACCGCCCCCGGCTCGATCAGCACCCCCTGCGTCAGCGCCTGCCGGGCCAGGTCGGCGCTGTCGATGCCGGGCGGCGCTGGTCCCGCCCTCGCGGTCCGTGCCCGCGAGGCGGAACGGGGTCCGCTCCAGCGCCTCGATCAGCGCGGCGCGCCTGCGCGCCATTTCCGCCCGCAGCCGCGTGATATGCGCATCATAATGCCCCAGCGCCAGGAAATAGGCCGTCACGCGCTGCAACTGGCTGGGCGGGTGGCGCAGGATCGTGGCGCGCAGGGCGCGCGCCGCCTCGATCAGCGGGGCCGAGGCGACCAGATAGCCGAGCCGCAGCCCCGGAAACAGCGACTTGGAAAAGCTGCCCAGATAGATGACCCGCCCGGCATCATCCATCGATTTCAGCGCGGGCATGGGCGGGGCCAGATAGGACATCTCGAAATCGTAATCGTCCTCGATCACCAGGAAATTGTCGCTCGATGCCCGGCGCAGCAGCGCCTCGCGCCGCTCCATCGGCATGGTGGCGCCGGTCGGGATGTGGTGGCTGGGGGTGATGGTCACGATGCGCGTCCCCGGCGGAATCGCGTCCACCTCGATGCCGCCCGCGTCCACGGGGACAAGGCGCATGGGCGCGCCGCGCGCGCGCAGGGTTTCGGCGAAATCGGGATAGCCCGGCTCCTCGATCGCCGCGGGGCGGCCGGCCGTCGCCAGCAGCGCCATCACGATGTAAAGCGCATTCTGCGAGCCCACCGTTATCAGCACCTGATCGGGCGTGGCCGCGATGCCCCGCCGCGGCAGGGTGGACGAACAGATATGGTCGATCAGCATGGGATCGTCCTGCGCCATCAGATCGACCGTCAGCCCGCCGAAGTCCCGCACCCCCAGCGCATGGCGCGCGCAATCGCGCCATGCGGCAAGGTCGAACAGCCGTGGATCGGCCTGCCCGAAGATGAAGGGATAGGGATGGTTGCGCCAGTCCGCAGGCTTGCGGATCACCCGCCTGCGCGGGCATGGCGCGGCCAGCCAGCCTTCCCAGGCCACCCGCTCGCCCGGAGCGTCGGGCGCCTGCACGGCGACGCGCCGGTTGGGCACCGTGTCGGCCACCACGAACCCCGACCGCGGCCGGCTTTCGATATAGCCCAGCGCGACAAGCTCGGCATAGACCAGCGTCACCGTCATCCGCGACACGTCCACCCCTTCGGCCAGTTCGCGGGTGGAGGGCAGGCGTGTGCCTGGCGGGCTGCGCGATTCAAGGATGGCCGCGATCACGCCTTCGATCAGGCGCGATTGCAGCGGCCGGTCCCCGGCGCCCCGAAGCCGGATCGAATCGAGAGGCAGCATCGCGGCCATGATCTGGACCTAACTCTATTCTCAACTGGACCTATGACGCGACACTACGCCGCGTCATGTTGCACGCCAAGCCGCATCCGAAGACGGCGCAACCACTTGACAGGGAGATACCGTATGAACCTCACCCGTATCCTGCGCCATGGCGTGGCCGTATGCGCACTGACCGTGGCCGCCGCGCTGCCGGCCGGCGCCAAGGAATTCAAGATCGCGGTCGGCGACGGTGCCGGCGGCACGCAGGAAGCCCTGGGCAAGGCCTTCATCGCCGCTCTGGAAAAGCAGACCGGCGGCGCCCATACGGGCAAGCTGTTCCTGAACGGCCAGCTCGGCGACGAGCAGGACACCGTCAGCGCCGCCGCGACCGGCACGCTGGATTTCTCGATCCTGGCCATCAACAACATCACGCCGTTCTCGCCCACGGTCGGCGTGCTGACCATGCCCTATGTCATCATGTCCCAGGACGACGCCGAAAAGCTGACCCAGGGCGAGATCGGCCAGTCGCTGATCGACCAGACCATCGAGGACGCGGGCGTGCGCATCCTGGGCTGGGGCTATTCGGGCTTTCGTGTCCTGACCAATTCGAAGAAGCCGGTGCAGACGGTCGATGACCTGAAGGGCCTGGTGATCCGCGTGCCCAAGAACGAGATCATGATCGAGACCTACAAGGCCTGGGGCGTGGACCCGACCCCGATGGCCTGGTCGGAAACCTTCGCGGCGCTGCAGCAGGGGGTCGTGGACGGGCAGGACAATCCGTACATGACCGTCAATGCGATGAAGTTCTACGAAGTCCAGAAGTACATCACGAACATCCGCTATATCTTCTCGATCGAGCCGCTGGTCGTGTCCGAGCAACTGTTCCAGTCGCTGTCCCCCGAGGAACAGCAGCAACTGGTCGAGGCGGGCAAGGAGGCGACCCAAGCCTCCAGCGAATTCCTGCGCGTCGAGGAAACCAAGATCAAGGACGAACTGGTCAAGCGCGGGATGGAGATCAGCGATCCCGCCGACGGCGAGAAGCAGTTCATCGAACTGGCGACCAGCAAGGTCTGGCCCAGGTTCGTGGACACCATCGGCGGCAAGGAGGTGCTGGACCGCGCCCTGGCCGCGCTGGGCCGCCCGGCCTCGTAAGCCACACGTCTCCCCCTCGCGGCGGCGCGCACCGTCAGGCAGCGGCCGCCGCACTTTTTTCCCGCGCATCCGCATCATGTCGGAGGATGGATCATGCGTGCCGTCTGGCAGCATCTCGACCATATCGAAAGCTACATATGCCGGGCGCTGCTGGCCGTCTTCGTGACGCTGCTGTTCGTCCAGATCGTCGCCCGGCAGGTCTTCGGCACCTCGATCACCTGGATCGAGGAGCTGTCCGTCATCCTGTTCGTCTGGTTCGCCTATTTCGGGGCAAGCTATGCTGCGCGCATGGCCGCCCACAACCGGGTGACCTTCCACATCAAGATGCTTCCGCGCCGGCTCGGCAATCTGGTCGAGGCGGTGGGCGACGCGTTCTGGGTGCTGTTCAACGTCGTCTTCATCTGGTTCGCGATCCAGTACATCGGCGCGCTGAAGCCGTTCGTGAAGGCGCAGACGCTGGGTTGGCCGATGAAATGGGTGATGGCGCCCATGGTCGTGGCCTTCATCCTGATGACGCTCCGCATCATTCAGGTCAACTACATGAAACTGATCCTGGGCATCGAGATGCGCGACCCCGACGAGGTGGCGATCGAATCCGAGCTCGATCTTGCCGAACAGGAACTGCCGGGACGGGGAAAGGTCTGATGGACAGCGCAATCATCCAGGTTCTGTTCGGAACCTTCGCAATCCTGCTGGTGATCGGGGCGCCGATCTCGGTGGGCCTGGGCGTCTCGGCGCTTTTCACGATGTGGTATCTGGGCGACAACCCGATCAAGATGGTGCAGATGGCCTGGTCCTCGGTGGGCTCGTTCCCGCTGATGGCGCTGCCCTCGTTCATCCTGGCGGGCGCGCTGATGGAGGCTGCCGGCATCTCGCGCCGCCTCATCACGGTGGCCGAAAGCCTGGCCGGGCCGTTCACCGGCGGCATCTCGGCCGCGACCATCATCGCCTGCGTGTTCTTCGGCGCGATTTCCGGCTCGGGCCCGGCCACCACGGCCGCGGTCGGCATGCTGATGATCCCGGCGATGGCGCGGGCGGGCTATGCCAAGTCCTATGGCGCGGCGGTGACCGCCAGCGCGGGCGGCCTCGGCATCGTCATCCCGCCGTCGATCCCGATGGTGATCTTCGGCATCTCGGCCATGGGCATGCAGGCGCCGCCCGAGGCGATCGAGAAGTTCGGCCAGTTCCAGACCGTCTCGATCAGCAAGCTGTTCATCGCGGGCTTCCTGCCCGGCTTCCTGATGGCCGGGGCGCTGCTGGTCGCCAACTATTTCCGCGCCCGCCGCGCCGGATACTGGGGCGGGACCGAGCCGCTGTCGCTCGCCAAGATCGCGACTGCCCTTTACCGCGGCTTCTGGTCGGTGCTGGCGCCGCTGGTGATCCTGGGCGGCATCTATGCGGGCTTCTTCACCCCCACCGAGGCCGCGATCGTCGCCATCTTCTATACGCTGTTCGTCGGCATCGTCATCTACCGCGAGGTCAACCTGCGCGAGATCATGAACGCGCTGGAAGCGACGACCTGGTTGACCGGGCGGGTGTTGCTGGTGCTGTTCACCGCGACCATCTTCGGCCGCATCCTGGTGGAAAACCAGATCCCCGCGCATCTGGCCGACAGCCTGCTGTCGCTGACCACCAGCAAGGTTGCGATCTGGGCGATCATGATCGGCTTCCTGCTCGTTGTCGGCATGTTCATGGAGACGCTGGCCGCGATCATGATCCTGGTGCCGGTGATGCTGCCCGTGGCCTACAGCGTCGGCATCGACCCGATCCACTTCGGCATCGTGATGATCTGCACGCTGTCGGTGGGCTTCATCACCCCGCCCCTGGGCGAGAACCTGTTCATCGCCTCGGGCATCTCGAAGCTCGACTACGAGGTGATCGCGGCCAAGGCGATCCCCTTCATGCTGTCGCTGGCGATCGCCATCGCCATCATCGCCGCCTTCCCCCAGATCGCGCTGTGGCTGCCCCGCGCGATGGGCTATTGACCAAAGGAGTTATCCACGTGACCAGCAAGAACCTGACCGCCGACGACCTGAAGGCCACCTTCGACGCCTTCAACCGCCATGACATCGACGGCGTCATGACCCACTTTGCCGATGACTGCGTGTTCTATACCGTGGCGGGCGACAACGAATACGGCAACAAGGTCGAGGGCCGCGAGGCCATCGCCAGGGCCTTCGAGGGCGTCTGGACCTCGATGCCGGACGTGCAGTGGGCCGACCACGAGCACTTCATGTCCCAGGACGGCACCCGCGGCGTCAGCCAGTGGACCTTCCGCGCCACCAATCCCGACGGGACGCGGACCGAGGTGCAGGGCGCCGACCTGTTCCGCATCCGGGACGGCCGGATCGTCGAGAAGCAGGCGATCCGCAAGCAACGCCCCGCCATTCCCGCCAAGTGAGGCCCGGACCATGCAGACCACCCCCTTGCGCGGATCGACGGCCTATGACGGGCTTTACGATCCGCTGACCGCGCGGACCCTTGGCCGGGGCAGCGACTATGCCCCGACCTACTGGATCGCGACCGCGGGCACCCCGCCCGAGGACGACGGCCCCGTGACGGGCGACATGGATGTCGACGTCGCCGTGATCGGGTCCGGCTATACGGGCCTGAACTGCGCCATCGCCCTGGCCCGCGATTACGGGATGCAGCCCGTCGTGCTGGAGGCGCATGGCACCGCCTATGGCTGCTCGACCCGCAACGGCGGCCAGGCGCAGTTCTCGGCCGGGCGGCTCAAGCGCAGCCAGTGGGTCGATCGCTGGGGCCTGGATGTCGCCCGCCGCCTGCATGGCGAGATGCTGGAGGCCTTCGATTACTGGCGCGGCCAGATCCGCGACCACAACATCGACTGCGATCCGGTGGACGGCGGCCATTACTATATCGCGCACAAGGCCTCGGTCGTGCCGGGGCTGACCAAGGAAGCAGCACTTCTGCGCGATCAGTTCGGCTATGGCGCGAAGATGATGTCGCGCGAGCAGATCATGGCCGAGGTCGTCCGCGACCACGAGGCGCAGGGTGCGATGTACGAACCCGACGGCGTCGGCATCCATGCGGCCAAGCTCGCCTTCGGCTATCAGCGGGTGGCGCGCGAACATGGGGCCAGGGTGCATACCGACAGCCCGGTGGAGGGCTGGGAGTATTACAACGGCAAGCACCATCTGCGCACGCCGGGCGGCATCGTGCGGGCCAAGAAGGTGGCGGTGGCGACCGCGGGCTATGCGCCGCGCACGCTGCACGCCCGCCTGCGCGACCGCCTGATGCCGATCATGTCGAACAGCGTCGTGACCCGCGTACTGACCGAAGCCGAACTGGCCGAGGTCGGCGCCAAGGTCGGCTCGCCCCTGACCGACACCCGGACGCTGCGCCATTATTACCGCCTGTTGCCCGACAACCGGCTGCAGATCGGCTCGCGCGCGGCAATCACGGGACGCGATGCGGCCAACCCGCGCCATCTCGCGTCCCTGCGCGAGGGGCTGGCCCGCAAGTTCCCGGTCCTGCGCGGGATCGAGCTGGATTACAGCTGGTGGGGCTGGGTCGATGTCAGCCACGACATGATGCCGCGCATCACCGGCCTGCCCGACCTGCCGGGCGCCTATTACGCGCTGGGCTATGGCGGCAACGGGGTGATGTATTCGGCGATGGCCGGGCGGCGCATGGCGCAGCTTGCGGCCGGAGTCCGGGTGCCGGACCTGCCGATCTTCGGCAGCGAACTGAAGCACGAGGGATGGAAGACGCCCTTCCGCCGGTTGGGGCAGTGGGGCCTCTACCAGCTTTACCACTATCGCGACGAACGCCAGTAAAGGAGCACAGCCATGAGAATGACGACCGAGGAGGCTTTCGTCAAAGTCCTTCAGATGCACGGGATCGAGCATGCGTTCGGGATCATCGGGTCCGCGATGATGCCGGTGTCGGATCTGTTCCCGAAGGCGGGGATCACCTTCTGGGACTGCGCGCACGAGACGAACGCCGGTCTGATGGCGGACGGCTACACGCGGTCCACCGGCAGGATGTCGATGGCGATCGCGCAGAACGGCCCCGGCGTGACGGGGTTCGCGACGCCGATCAAGACCGCCTACTGGAACCATACGCCGCTGTTGCTGGTCACGCCGCAGGCGGCGAACCGGACCATCGGCCAGGGCGGTTTCCAGGAGATGGAGCAGATGCGGCTGTTTGCCGACTGCGTGGCCTATCAGGAGGAGGTGCGCGACGCCTCGCGCATCCCCGAGGTGCTGAACCGGGTGATCATGCAGGCGTGGCGCAACTCGGCGCCCGCGCAGATCAACATCCCGCGCGACTTCTGGACCCAGGTGATCGACGTGGAGCTGCCGCAGGTGGTCCGGTTCGAGCGTCCGGCGGGCGGCGAGGCGGCGGTGGCCGAGGCCGCCAAGCTGCTGTCGGGCGCGAAGTTCCCGGTGATCCTGTCGGGGGCGGGCGTGGTGCTGTCGGGGGCGATTCCCGATCTGGCGAAGCTGGCCGAGCGGCTGGATGCGCCGGTGGCCTCGAACTATCAGCACAACGACAGCTTCCCCGGCTCGCACCCGCTGGCGGTGGGGCCGCTGGGCTACAACGGCTCCAAGGCCGCGATGGAACTGATCGCGAAAGCCGATGTGGTGCTGGCGCTGGGGACGCGGCTCAACCCGTTCTCGACCCTGCCGGGCTACGGCATCGACTATTGGCCGAAGGAGGCCAGGATCATCCAGGTCGACATCAACCCCGACCGCATCGGGCTGACCAAGAAGGTCAGCGTGGGCATCGTGGGCGATGCGGCCAAGGTCGCGCGCGGCATCCTGGCGCAGCTTGACGCCCATGCCGGCGACGAGGGCCGGCAGGCGCGCCGCGACCTGGTCGCGCAGACCAAATCCCGCTGGGCGCAGGAACTGTCGAGCCTCGACCACGAGCAGGACGATCCCGGCACCGAATGGAACGCGCAGGCGCGCCAGCGCGACAGCGATCTGATGTCGCCCCGCCAGGCGTGGCGGGCGATCACCCAGGCGGTGCCCCAGGACGCGATCGTCTCCTCCGACATCGGCAACAACTGCGCCATCGGCAACGCCTATCCGGCCTTCGAGCAGGGACGGAAGTATCTGGCGCCGGGGCTGTTCGGGCCGTGCGGTTACGGCTTCCCGGCGATCCTGGGGGCCAAGATCGGCAACCCGGACACGCCGGTGATCGGGTTCGCGGGCGACGGGGCGTTCGGGATTTCCATGAACGAGATGACCGCCTGCGGCCGCGAGGACTGGCCGGCGATCACCATGGTGATCTTCCGCAACTATCAGTGGGGCGCGGAAAAGCGCAACACGACGCTGTGGTACGACAACAACTTCGTGGGCACGGAACTGGACCGAGACACCTCGTACGCGGGGATCGCGCGGGCCTGCGGGCTGGAAGGCGTGGTCGTGCGCACCCCCGACGAGCTGACCCATGCGCTGCACGAGGCGGTCGAGCGGCAGATGAAGGAAGGCCGCACCACCTTCATCGAGGTGCTGCTGAACCAGGAACTGGGCGAGCCCTTCCGCCGCGACGCGATGAAGAAGCCGGTGGCCGTGGCCGGGATCGACCCCGCTGACATGCGCCCGCAGGCGGGCGCCGTCTG
>CALLYR010000043.1 GCA_937859005.1 uncultured Paracoccus sp.
AGGCGGTTGCGCTGATCGTGCTGGCGGCGGGGCAGGGCAGCCGGATGCTGTCCGACCTGCCCAAGGTGCTGCACCGGCTGGGGGGCGTGCCGCTGGTGGGCCACGCCCTGGCCGCGGGCCGGACGCTGGACCCCGAACGGGTGATCGTGGTCGCGGGCCATGGGGCCGATGCCGTGACGCGCGCCGTGGGCAGGCTGGACCCGGATGCGCAGGTGACGCTGCAACCCGAGCAGCTGGGCACCGGGCACGCGGTCCTGCAGGGGCTGCCGCTGTTGCAGGACTTTGACGGGCGCGTGGTCATTCTTTACGGCGACACGCCCTTCATCTCGGCCGAGACACTGGGCGCATTGTCCGAACATCCCGCCGACGTGGTCGTCCTGGGATTCGAGGCCGCCGATCCCGGCCGCTATGGCCGTCTGGTCGTGACCGGGGCGGGGCTGGAGCGGATCGTCGAGTTCAAGGACGCCGATTCCGCGACCCGCGAGATCGCCTTGTGCAACAGCGGCGTGATGGCCGTCGATGCCGAGGTGCTGCACGACCTCGTGGCGCGGCTGGGCAACGACAATGCGGCAGGAGAGTATTACCTGACCGACATCGTGGCGCTGGCCCGCGCGCAGGGGCTGGACACCGGCGTCGTCACCTGCCCCGAATCCGAGACGCTGGGCATCAACACCCGCGCGGAACTGGCCGCCGCCGAAGCCGCCTTCCAGTCCCGGATGCGGGCCGAGGCGCTGGAAAGCGGCGTGACCCTGACCGATCCCGGAACCGTCTGGTTCGCCCCCGACACCGTGATCGGCCGCGACGCGGTGATCGGGCAGAACGTGGTCTTCGGCCCCGGCGTCACCATCGAGAGCGGGGCCGAGATCCTGCCTTTCTGCCATCTGGAGGGCTGCCATGTCAGCGCGGGCGCGACGGTCGGCCCCTTCGCGCGGCTGCGGCCGGGGGCGGAACTGGGCGGCGACGTCCATGTCGGCAACTTCGTCGAGATCAAGAACGCGATCCTCGACGAAGGCGTGAAGGTCGGCCACCTGACCTATCTGGGCGACGCGCAGGTGGGCGCGCGCACCAACATCGGCGCGGGCACCATCACCTGCAATTACGACGGCGTGGGCAAGCACCGGACGGACATCGGGGCCGATGCCTTCATCGGGTCGGACACGATGCTGGTGGCCCCGGTGCGGGTGGGCGCGCGGGCCATGACCGGGTCGGGGTCGGTCATCACCGCCGACGTGCCCGACGACGCGCTGGCGCTGGGCCGGGCGCGGCAAGTCAACAAGGCAGGGCTGGCCACGCGGCTGATGCACGCGCTGCGCACTGCCAGGGAGAAAAGCTGAGATGTGCGGAATCATCGGAATCCTCGGCAGCAACCAGGTCGGCCCGCAACTGGTCGAGGCGTTGAAGCGGCTGGAATACCGCGGCTATGACAGCGCGGGCATCGCCACCGTGGACGCGGACGGGCATCTGGACCGCCGCCGCGCGGTGGGCAAGCTGGTCAACCTGTCCGACCTGCTGGTCCATGACCCGCTGGAAGGCAAGGCCGGGATCGGCCACACCCGCTGGGCCACCCATGGCGCCGCGACCGAGGAAAACGCCCATCCCCACCGCCACGGACCCGTCGCCGTGGTCCACAACGGCATCATCGAGAATTTCCGCGACCTGCGCGCCGAACTGGCCGCCGAAGGGATCGTGGCGCAGACCGAAACCGACACCGAAACCGTGGCGCTTCTGGCCGGGCACCACATGGCGCAGGGCATGACCCCGGTCGAGGCCGTGCGCGCCACGCTGGCCCGCCTGCACGGCGCCTTCGCGCTGGCCTTCCTGTTCCAGGGCGAGGGCGACCTGATGATCGGGGCGCGCAAGGGCTCCCCGCTGGCCGTGGGGCATGGGATCGGCGAGATGTTCCTGGGGTCCGACGCGATCGCGCTGGCGCCCTTCACCGACCGCGTCACCTATCTGCAGGACGGCGACCATGTGGTGCTGACGCGGGCGGGCGCGCAGGTGTTCGACGTGGACGGGCGGCAAGCCGGCCGCGACATGGCCCGCATCGACGTGGGGGCAACCGCCATCGACAAGGGCGGATACCGCCACTTCATGGCGAAAGAGATCGCCCAGCAACCCGCCGTGCTGGGCGATGCGCTGAACCATTACATCAAGGGCGACCGGATCGTCCTGCCCGAGGCGCTGGATTTCGCGCAGGTGGACCGGCTGACGCTGGTCGGCTGCGGCACCGCCCATCTTGCGGCCTATGTCGGCAAATACTGGTTCGAACGCCTCGCGGGCCTGCCCTGCGACATCGACGTGGCGTCCGAGTTCCGCTATCGCGAGCCGCCGCTGTCGCCGGCAAGCTGGGCCGTCTTCGTCAGCCAGTCGGGCGAGACCGCCGATACGCTGGCGGCGCTGCATTACGCCCAGGGGCGGGTGGCAAAGACCATCGGCGTCGTGAACGTCGGCACCTCGGCCATCGCGCGCGAGGCCGACATCGCCCTGCCCACGCTGGCGGGGATCGAGGTCTGCGTGGCCTCGTCCAAGGCCTTCACCTGCCAGCTGGCCGTTCTGGCGGTCCTTGCGCTGAAGGCCGCAGCGGATCGCGGGCGCCTGACGGCCGCGGAACTGGCCGCGCATCTGGACGACCTGAAATCCATTCCCGGTCTGGTCAATCAGGCTCTGGCGGTCAGCGACGACTGCCGCCGCTTGGCCGATTGGCTGGCCGAGGCGCAGGACGTGCTGTTCCTGGGCCGGGGCGCGCTGTATCCGGTCGCACTGGAAGGGGCGCTGAAGCTCAAGGAACTGAGCTATATCCATGCCGAGGGCTATGCCTCGGGCGAGTTGAAGCACGGCCCCATCGCGCTGATCGACCGCAACGTCCCGGTGGTGGTGGTGGCCCCGCGCGACGGGCTGTTCGAAAAGACCGTGTCGAACATGCAGGAGGTCATGGCCCGCCACGGGCAGGTCCTGCTGGTGTCGGACGCCGACGGCATCAGTGAGGCCGGGCAGGGCACGCGCGCCACGCTGACGATGCCATCCGGCGGGGGCGTGTTCGCGCCGATCATTTATGCCGTGCCGATGCAGTATCTGGCCTATCACACGGCGGTCGCGAAGGGGACGGACGTGGACCAGCCCCGCAACCTGGCGAAGTCGGTGACGGTGGAATAGGTGACGGAAAGCGAGCAATCATCAACGCTGTATTCGGCTTATGGCCGGGACATGACTCCTTTTTCGCAGCAGTCGGCCATGCGTTGATGATGTGGAACCGTGCCGAGTCTGAACCTGGTCGCCTGTTTCAGGCAATTCCTTGCGCGGACCAGTTCCGCCCCATGCTGGCAAGTTCGATATTCCATACCCCAAGTTCGTCTGAGGTTCGACTGAAATTGGTTCTCGACAGCGTGGCAGCGCGCTATGGGAAGAAATCCAGAGAGTGGATAAAGATAAAAGATATTTCCATGAAGTATCAAAGCTGCCAAAAACTGCGCAACCTGATTGCACATGGACGGCTGCTCCATGGCAGTCCAGATTTTTCCCCGGAGCTTCGCCCTGAGTTCGATGACATTGACGGAATAGACTTCGACGATCGGGACAAGGCGAGGTTCGGATTCTTCAATAATGCTCTGAACTATGAGGGTCTCTTCCGGGCCAGTCTGCTTTTTCCTGACCTGGCCCGCGAATTGAGTGCGGTTGAACAATGGTTTCGAGACAGCCGCTGGGAAGCGCATCCAGTGCCTCGTACAACTACCGGCCCATAAGCTTATCATCGTTGGCGTGCGCAACTTTTTTGCCCGTCCCGGGGTTGGCGCGGCATGAGCGAGAACATCATCGACACAATCGAACAGGCCGACGTGGCCCTGTCCATCGAGGCGGGTAAACTGCGCGACCATCCCGCGGTGGAGGCCGCGGGATTCGTCAGCGAGATCAGCGACCAGGAACCGGCCTATGCGCTGGCCGCGGTTGCCTTGGCCACGGGCCTGCTGGCCGGGCGTCCGCGGCTGGCCGAAGGCGGAGGACGGGCACTTCTGTCCATTTTCCTCGCGACCCGGATCAAGGCCAACATCAAGGCCGTCGTGGTCCGCACCCGGCCCCACAAGTTGCTGGACGAGGGGCATTACGAAACCGGCCTGAACGGGCCGGATGAAAGCGACTACAACTCGTTTCCCTCGGGCCATACGGCGGATGCGGTGGCTGCGGCGCGGGCGATCTGGCGGGTGGCGCCAGAGGCGGCGGTCCCCCTGACTGCCGCCGCCGCAGGGATCGGGCTGGTGCAGGTGCCGCGCGCCAGGCATCATCTTGCGGATGTGATCGCGGGCGCGGTCGTGGGTCTTGTGGCCGAGGCGGCGGTGGACGCGATCTGGCATGCCGCGCGCCGGCTGCGGGACGGGCGTCCGGCGTCTGTGCGGGCCGGGCAGGATCGCGGCTGAGCCCTGGAGCGGGTCAGAGCTTCCAGACCTCGACTTCCGGCAGATCGGTCAGGCCGGCCCCGATCGACTGCATCGCCGGCAGCGACACCTGGCTGCCCGCCGAGGCCGGGCCGGACAGCGGGATCAGATCGACATTGGCCGATTTTCCCGTGGCCGGATTCACGATGCGCCCCTTGCTGATCGAACGGACCAGCGGCGTCTTGATCCAGAACCCCTGCTG
>CALLYR010000044.1 GCA_937859005.1 uncultured Paracoccus sp.
GCTGATGGACGAGCCCTTCGCCTCGCTGGACGCAGCCACCGCAGGGCGGATGCTGGATCTGACCGCGGCGCTGCTGGAGGCCAGCGGCGCGGGCCTGATCCTTGTCACCCACGATCCAGGCGAGGCCGCGCGGCTGTCCGCGCGGTCCCTGACGCTGTCGGGCAGTCCCGCGGCGCTGGGCTGAGGCCGCTTACCAGTGCCATCCGCTCAGCGTGCTGTCGGGGCAGCCGTGAGAGATGAAGGTCCGTCCCCCATTGTGGAACCGTGCCAGCGGCATCCCGCCCTCGAGTCCCACGTCCTGCCGCAGATGTTCGGGCAGTTCGGACAGGCTTGCCCGGACGGCCGCCCGCGCCAGCGCCTCGGCCCAGGCGGCCCGCCAGCCGCGCAGCCGCCATCCCCGCGTGGCCGGCGCCACGCCGCATTCCAGTGTCATCGCCATGTCGCAGTTCCTTCGATCCGGCATTGATGCCTGACTGCAGGATGCTAGCTTCCGGGCCGTGGCGCCAATCATGGCTCGGCATGGGGGCATAAGCTCGGCTGATGGACAACCTTCCCCCTCTGGCGGCGCTGCGGGTGTTCGATTCGGCCGCGCGCCTGATGTCCTTCACCGCCGCCGCGCGCGATCTGGGGATGACGCAGGCCGGCGTCAGCTATCAGATCCGCTTGCTCGAAGAGCGTCTGGGCGGACCCTTGTTCCTGCGCAAGCCCACGGGGATCGAACTGACCGCGCTGGGCACCCGGCTGGCCCGGCCGACGCACGAGGCATTCGACCTGTTGCGGGCGGCCTATGCGCCCGCGCGGGGAACGGATTCGCTGTCGATTTCCACCCTGCCGACCCTGGCGGGCAACTGGCTGTCGCAGCGGCTGGGGCGGTTTCAGATGGACAATCCGGGGCTGGCGGTGCGGCTGGAAACCTCGGACCGCGTTGTCGATTTCACGCGCGAGGATATCGATGTCGCGATCCGCCTGGGCGACGGCAACTGGCCGGGCCTGACGGCGCAACGGCTGTTCGGGGTCGAGTTCACGCCGATGCTGTCGCCCGCGCTGATCGAACGCCACGGACCGCTGACCGATCCCGCCCAGATCCTACCGCTGCCCTGGATCGACCCCGAGGAACCGGGCTGGTCCCTCTGGCTGGCCGAGGCCGGGGTCACGCGCATCTGCGACTGCCCGCCGCGGCCGGGCCTGTGGCTGGGCACCCAGATCCACGAGGCGCGGGCGGCGATGGCGGGGGACGGGGTGGCGCTGCTGTCCCCGCGCTTCTTCCGGTTCGAACTGGCGACCGGCTCGCTGGTCCAGCCCTTTCCGATCACCGCGACAAACGGCAAGGCCTATTGGCTGGTCTATCCGCCCGCGCGCCGCAATCGCCCGTCGATCCGCGCCTTTCGCCGCTTCCTGATGGCCGAGGCCACCGCGGACGAGGCCGGCTGACGCTCATGCGAAAAGGGCGCCCCCCCGCGGACCGCCCCCTTGCAGAGCCTGAGGTGCAGCGTCAGAGCGCGGTCCAGCCCCCGTCCACGCTGATCGTGGTGCCGGTGATCTGCGCCGCCGCATCGCTGCACAGGAACACCGCCGTGCCGCCCACCTGTTCCACCGTCGCGAATTCGCCCGAGGGCTGGCGGGCCAGCATGACCTTCCTGATCACGTCCTCGCGGCTCATGCCGTGGGTCTTCATCTGGTCGGGGATCTGCTTTTCCACGATGGGAGTCAGCACATAGCCGGGGCAGATCGCGTTGCAGGTGATGGGGTCGGCCGCGGTTTCCAGCGCCGTGACCTTGGACAGCCCGACGATGCCGTGCTTGGCCGCGACATAGGCCGATTTATAGGGGCTGGCCGTCAGCCCGTGGGCCGAGGCGATGTTGACCACGCGCCCCCAGCCGGCCTTGCGCATCATCGGCAGCGCGGCGGCGGTGGTGTGGAAGGCCGACGACAGATTGATCGCGATGATCGCGTCCCATTTTTCGGCCGGGAAATCCTCGATGGGCGCGACATGCTGGATGCCGGCGTTGTTGACCAGGATGTCGCAGCGCCCGGCCTTTTCCACCAGCGCACGGCAATCGGCGGCCTTGGACATGTCGCCCTGGACATAGCGGACCTGGACGCCGTGGTCGCGCGCCAGCCTTTCGGCCAGTTCGTGATCCGCGGCATCGTCGGTAAAGCTGTTGATGACCAGATCGGCCCCGGCACCGGCCAGCGCCTCGGCAATGCCCAGCCCGATGCCGCTGTTCGACCCGGTGACGACCGCCGTCTTGCCCGTCAGAAACCTGTCCGCCATCTCTCGCGCCCCTTTTCCCGTTGCGCCGCGACCTTAGCGCCGGCAAAGCCGCATCCGCCAGCCCCTTCCTGCGCACGCGCCCGCCCGGAACTGCCCCGCCCCCGGTCCATTCGGTTAGCGGCAACACTGACGAGGGCGGACGATCATGGCACATCACGACGATACGGACGACGGCCTCGGCGCCGCTCTCGTCAAGGGAGCGGTGGCGGGTGTCGCCGCCTCGGCGGCACTGGACTGGTTCATGTGGAACAACCTCAGCCCCGAAACCCGCCAGCGCACGCGCCGCGTCCGGCCGGACGGGCTGGACCCCGGCCATGTGATCGCGCGCAAGGCGGCCCGCGCGATGGGCACCGATATTCAGCCGCGCGGCCGGAACAACCAGCACCCTGCCGGGGTCGCCGTCCATTTCGCGATCGGCATGGCGCCGACGCTGGTCTATACGGCGCTGCGCGACCGGGCGCCGTCGCTGACCATGAGTGGTGGCACGCTCTTCGGGCTGGGGCTGTTCATCATGCAGGACGAAACGATGAACACCGTCACCGGCCTGGGTGCGCGCCCCGGCGAATATCCCTGGGCAGGCCCATGCGCGCGGCCTGATCGCGCATCTGGTCTATGGCGCGGTACTGGACGGCACGATGCGGCGGCTGGCCGGCCCCCCAAAAGGCGCCGCCGTCGCCACTGACCCGGAGCGCCCTTTCTGCGACAAGGCTTCGCAGGCCGGATGGCATGCCTCGCGCTGCGGCAAAGTCGCCCTGTCCCCTTGCGCAGGGATTCGCGCTGTGGTTGTAGCAGACAAAAAAACGCCCGCACGAGGCGGGCGTCAAGTCATGAGGCAGGTTTCATACAGGCAAGAAACCTATCGAGCAGTGGGTTCGATATACGCTTTTACGTCTTCGAGTCCAAGTCCCGAGTTTGCCAGTCCATTTGCGGCTGGTTAGGTTCTGCGCGGGCGGCGGCGGCGGGCTGCGGCGGAACGGAACGGCAGCCATGAGAATCTCGGGAATCCTTAACGAAATCGCGATCACCGGCATGTTCGGCTTGACCTTTGCGCTTTGCGCGGGTGTTGCCGCGATGCCGCGCCCAAGTGCCGCCGAACCTGTCCATGGTCTTGCAATGTATGGGGAACCCGCGCTAACTGACGGGTTTCCGCACCTGCCCTATGCCAACCCTGATGCCCCCCGAGGCGGGATGATTCGGCTGGCCGAACCGGGCAGCTTTGATTCGCTGAAACCCTGGGTGCTGAAGGGCAACCCGGCCTGGGCGGTGGGCGCCCATGTCGCCGAAACCCTGATGATGCGGTCCATCGACGAGCCGTTCGCCCTTTACGGCCTGCTGGCCGAAAGCGTGGAAACCGACCCCGACCGGAACTGGGTCGAATTCACCCTGCGCTCTGATGCCCGGTTTTCCGACGGCAGCCCCGTCACGGTCGAAGACGTGATGTGGTCCCATGAAACGCTGGGGACTGCGGGCCACCCCCGCTATCACGCCGCCTGGGCCAAGGTCGCGCGGATGGAACGGACGGGCGAGCGCAAGGTCCGCTTCACCTTCAACGTCCGGGACCGCGAACTGCCCATGCTGATGGGGATGCGGCCGATCCTGAAGAAGGCGCAGTGGCAGGGCAAGGACTTTGCCGCCTCGGGGCTGGAGCCGCCGATCGGATCGGGCCCCTATGTCATCGAGGCGGTCGATCCGGGACGGTCGATCAGCTTCCGGCGCAATCCCGATTACTGGGGCCGCGACCTGCCCATCAACCGCGGGCTGAACAATGCGGATGTGATCCGATACGATTACTTCGGCGACGCCAATGCCATGTTCGAGGCCTTCAAGGCCGGCGAGATCGATGTCTGGCGGGAACTGAACGGCGCGAAATGGGCGCGGGAATACGATTTCCCCGCAGTGACCCAGGGGCGGGTGGTCAAATCCGAAATCCCCCACCACCGGCCATCCGGCATCATGGGACTGGTGATGAACGGCCGCAATCCGGTCTTTGCCGACTGGCGCGTTCGGCAGGCGATGATCGAGGCGTTCAATTTCCGCTTCATCAACACCACCCTGACCGGCGGAACCGATCCCCGGATCACCAGCTATTTCGCGAATTCCGATCTGGCCATGCGCCCCGGACCCGCGCAGGGGCGGGTGGCGGAACTGCTGGCGCCCTTCGCCGCCGGCCTGCCGCCCGGCGCGATGGAAGGCTATGCCCTGCCCGAAGGCGCGGATACGGCGCTGGACCGCAAGGCGCTGCGCCGGGCGCTGCAGCTTCTGGCCGATGCGGGCTGGACCGTGCAGGACGGGGTGCTGAAGAACGCGCAAGGCCGGCCCTTCGCCTTCGAGATCCTGCTCAACCAGTCGGGCAGCGCCATGCGGTCGGGGTCCGAGGTCCAGAAGATCGTGGACATCTATGCCGAATCGCTGAAGAACCTGGGCATCGTGCCGCGCGTCACTGTGCTGGACAGCGCCCAATATGTCGAACGCACCAACAACTTCGCCTTCGACATGACCTGGTACGAACGCGGGCTGTCGCTGTCGCCGGGGAACGAGCAGGCGCTTTACTGGGGTTCGGCCAGCGCGAACCAACCGGGCAGCCGCAACTGGATGGGACTCGAATCGCCTGCGGTGGACGCGATCATCGCGGAAATGGTGAACGCCGATTCGGCCGAAGACTTCACCGCTGCGGTGCGGGCGCTCGACCGGGTGCTGACGGCGGGCCGCCATGTCATTCCGGTGTCCTTTGCCCCGGTCAGCCGGGTGGCCCATGCGGCGAGCCTGCATCATCCGCAGGCCATCCCGCTTTACGGGGACTGGCCGGGGTTCATGCCGGAAACCTGGTGGGTCGAACCGGCGCAGTGACTTTGCGGGGCGCGCGGGACCCCGCGCCCCCGATTCAGGTTTCGGCTGCAGATGCGGCCCCGCGCCGCCCCCCTTGAGCGGAGAAATGGCATGAAGTGGTCGCATGTGCAGGAAAACTGGTCGGCCTTCTATGAGGCGATCATCGAAAGATGGAACGGCACCGACGAGGCGGAGCTGGACGAGATCGACGGCGACCAGCGCGCCTTCATCGCCTATGTGGCCGAACTGACCGGTCAGGATCCCGAAGAGGCGCGCGAGGAAATCCGCGAATGGCTGGCGGGCGAGATTCCGTCCGATGTCGTGATGGACCCCACCCACGACAACCATTCGATCAAGCTGTCGGCCAAATATGTGGGCGAGGGCGAGGATGAATACGCCGACGACGCCCGCTTTGGCGATGACGACGACTATCCCGACGACGGCGACACCAGCCAGGAACACCGCTGACCGCCGGGGCAGTGCCCGGCCTCAGACCGGGCGGATCAGCTTGCGTTCCAGCACCCGCAACACCGTTGCCAGCTCATGCCCGCGGCGCAGGATTTGTCCGTCCGGCCCGATCACCGCATACATCCCCTGGGCATGGCGCAGGCGCGGGCGTTTTTCGATGCGATAGAGCGGATGTTCCGCAGCCCGGCGAAAGACGGAAAACACCGCCACGTCACGCAGGAAGGACAGCGCATAGTCCCGCCATTCCCCTGCCGCGACCATGCGCCCGTAAAGCGACAGGATCACTCCCAGTTCGCGCCTGTCGAAGGATACGACATCATGGGCCTGCGGTGCCGGAACGGGGACGAAGGGCGGAATCATGACAGGCGAAGGGCGACCTTGGACGATGGGGGCAGGCGCGGGCGGACGCGCCGCCCGGACCGGATGGCAAAAGCCGCCGCGGCCGCACGTGCGGACCGCGGCGGCCCCGGGTCAATAGCAGGCCACCTTGGCGATGCGGCCGTCGGTCCCGATTTCGATGTTCAGCCGGTCCACCCGGTAATCCATCGTCACCGGCTGGCCCGGTTCGATGACGCGGCTGCCGGCGGGCAGCATCATGGACTTCAGCACCGCGCCGGGCTGGCCCACCAGCCCCTGATAGCTGGACGCCTTGCAGGCATCGGTGTCGGGCTCGGGCAGCGGCGCGGCGGGTTCCACGCAGGCGGCCAGCGCCAGCAGCGGCAAGGCGATCAGGATTCTTTTCACGGGGATTCTCCTCAGCCGCAGTCGATGTTGTAGATGTTGCCCGACGCATCCAGGCGGAACACGATCCGCAACGGGTCGTATTCCTGCGGCTCGATGCCGCGGAACTCGACCACGCGATAGTCGCGCGTGATTCCCAGCGACGGGATGATCGTCCCCGGCCGGCCCAGCGCCGAGACATAGTTCTGCGCCTTGCAGGCATCGGGTTCGCGGCTTTGCAGCCCGGCCACGCCCGTCACCGGCAGGGCCGCGGGAAGCGGGTCCACCACCGGCACGGGTTCGGCCACGGGGGCAGGGGCGCAGGCGGCCAGCGGGGTCGCGGCAAGGACAAGGGCGATCAGTCTGTTCATCGTTCCAACCGTAGTTTCGTTCGCAGTTTTCCTGACCGGCCATTATATCTGCCGCGGCGGCGCATGGAATCCGCGCACCGGTCAATTCCGACCGCAAATACCAGATCGCGCAGGGGAAATCACCTGCCCCGCGGCCCGGACCCGATCACGATGCAAGCAGCCTGTGTCCTGCAGGACAGCCGTCCACCATCCCGTCCTGCGGGCGCGCGCCATAGGCAGCCATCATCAGACGCACCGCGCCGCGCACCACCCGTTCGCGCAGATCGTCATCCACGGCCGCCCCGCCCAGAAAGATCTTGCGCGGCTGCACGCTGGCCTCGCACAGTTGCAGGAACTGCTCGGCGGCCAGGGGGATGTCGTCGATGACCAGAAGCCCGCGCGACACGGCATCGCCCAGATGGGCCGCCAGGACGTCGCGCACGGCCACGGGCCCCATCTCGTAATATTCGCGGGCCAGGGCCGGGAAACGTGCCGCTTCCCCCACGCTGACGCGATAGATGCGCGCCCATTCGGGCGAGGTCACATGCGCGACCAGAATGCGCGCCAGGGTCATCAGCATCTCTTCGGCCGGCTGGGCGGGATCGATGCGTCCGGTCGCGTCCAGGGCGGCCCGGCGCAGTTCGGACCTGAACACCTCGGCGAACATCAGCCGCTTGTCGGGGAAATAGGTATAAAGGGTGGCCTTCGAGACGCCGGCCTCATGGGCGATGTCATCGACGCTGGCCCCTTCGAAGCCGTCGCGCAGGAACACCCGCCGTGCGCCTTCGACCACCTGGGCGAATTTCCGCCCGCGAACTGGCTGGATTTCCTTCACGGGAATGCCGCTCTCATCTATCGGGGATGGGGCAAAGCCTCATACGAAAAGCGCAGGTTTTCAAGCGGGACCCTCGCAGCGAATCATTGAAATTTATCAACTTCGGCGGCTTGGCGGCCGGGCGGGATCGTGCAAACCTTGGCGTGTTCTTCGTTCCCGCCACCGACCGCGAGGTTCCCATGCCGCCCCATCCCTCTTTCCGCGAATCCGTCGACCGCATGTTCACGCATGCCGCAAGCCTGCTGGACCTGCCGCCGGGGCTGGAGGAGAAGATCCGCGTCTGCAACTCGACCTATACGGTCCGCTTCGGGGTCAGGCTGCGCGGGGCGATCCACACCTTTACCGGCTATCGTTCGGTCCATTCCGAACATCACGAGCCGGTCAAGGGCGGCATCCGCTATGCCGCCAATGTGGACCAGGACGAGGTCGAGGCGCTGGCCGCGCTGATGACCTACAAATGCGCGCTGGTCGAACTGCCCTTCGGGGGGTCCAAGGGCGGGCTGGCGCTGGACCCGCGCGAATACAGCGAGGACGAGCTGGAAAAGATCACCCGCCGCTTCACCTATGAGCTGTCGCGGCGCAGCCTGATCTCGCCCAGCCAGAACGTGCCTGCCCCGGACATGGGCACGGGCGAACGGGAAATGGCGTGGATGGCCGACGCCTACAAGCGCCTGCATCCCGAGGACATCGACGCCCGCGCCTGCGTCACCGGCAAGCCGGTCAACTTCGGCGGCATCAGGGGCCGGGTCGAGGCCACGGGCCGGGGCGTGCAGTATGCGCTGCGCGAGGTCTTCCGCGATCCCGACATGCTGGCCAAGTCGGGGCTGTCCGGCACGCTCGACGGCAAGCGGATCGTGGTGCAGGGCCTGGGCAACGTCGGCTATCACGCCGCCAGGTTCCTGTCCGAGGAGGACGGGGCGAAGATCATCGCGGTTGCCGAACGCGACGGCGCGGTGGTGGATGAACGCGGGCTGAACATCGAGGACCTGCGCGCCCACATGCGCGCAACCGGGGGCGTGGCGGGCTTTTCGGGCGCGACCTTCCGCAAGGATGCCGATGCGGCGCTGGAACTGGACTGCGACATCCTGATCCCCGCCGCGCTGGAAAGCGTCATCCACGAGGAGAACGCCCCCCGCATCAAGGCCCGCCTGATCGTCGAGGCCGCGAACGGCCCCGTCACCGCCTCGGCCGACGAGATCCTGCGCGAGCGCGGCGTGGTGATGGTGCCCGACATGTATGCCAACGCCGGGGGCGTCACGGTCAGCTATTTCGAATGGGTCAAGAACCTGTCCCACATCAGCTTCGGCCTGATGGAGCGGCGGCAGGAGGAGGCCCGCCACCGCATCCTGGTCGATGAGCTGGAGCGCCTGTCCGGGGACCGCGGCCTGGGCTGGACGCTGTCGGAAGGCTTCAAGCAGAAATACCTGAAGGGCGCGGACGAGCTGGAACTGGTGCGCTCGGGCCTCGACGACATCATGCGCGACGCCTATCAGAACATGGCCGCGATCTGGCACGAGGACGACCGCGTCGCCGACCTGCGCACCGCCGCCTTCATGGTGGCGATCCGCCGCATCGCCGACAGCTATCAGGCGCTGGGGCTGTAGGTCCGGGGGGATGCGGTGCGTGCAAGCACGCACCCTACTCCGCGGCATCCGCCTCCTTCTCCGCGATATCCCTGTGGCGCGTCCAGAGCCTCGGCCGTCACGCCACAGGGCGGCAGCGCCCGTAGGGTGCGTGCTTGCATGCACCAGTCCGCCGCCTGCGCCGTCCGGCAACCGATGATCGGCATCCGGCAAAGTGCAGGGCTGCGGTGCGTGCAAGCACGCATCCTTCGCACCCCTTCAGGTGCCCGGCAGGACGGTGCACGTATCCTGCCCGCCCTCTCACCCCGCCCGATATCCCGCGATCGCGCCCCAGACCGCGTCCAGATCCCCCGCCGTCACGCAATAGGGCGGCAGGACATAGACCGTGTTGCCCAAGGGGCGCAGCAGGACGCCGCGCGCCATGAAATGCGCGCGCATCCGCGGGCCTTCGGCGGCAAGGTATCCCGCTGCCCCGACCTTCAGGTCGATGGCGGCGATGGTGCCGGTGCGGCGGGGGTTTTCCCAACGCGGATCGCGGGCAAGGTCAGCGAGCCTTTCGGCCTGCATCGCGCCAACTGCATCCAGACGCGCCTGCATCCCGCCCGCGGCCCAGATCCGGGCATTGGCCAGGCCCGCCGCGCAGGCCAAGGGGTTGGCGGTATAGCTCGACGAATGGAAGAAGGTCCGCGCCCGATCCTGCGACCAGTGGGCCTGGAACACGGCCTCGGACGCCAGCGTCGCGGCCAGCGGGATCGCGCCGCCGGTCAGGCCCTTCGATGTGCACATGATGTCGGGCGCGATCCCGGCATGGTCGCAGGCCCACAGCCGCCCGGTGCGGCCCCAGCCGGTCATCACCTCGTCCGCGATCAGCAGCACCCCATGCGCGTCGCAGATGCGGCGCAAGCCGGCGAGGATCTCGGGCGGATACATCAGCATCCCGCCCGCGCCCAGAACCAGCGGCTCCACGATCAGCGCGGCCATGTCTCCGCCCCGCGCCAGCGCCTCGAAGGCCGCCAGCGTGTCGGCGCCGTCGCGTGGAAACGGGATGCGGTCCACGGCGAACATCAGCGGCTGATAGGCGGCGTTGAAGACGCCGCGCTCGCCCACGCTCATCGTGCCGATGGTGTCGCCGTGATAGCTGCCCTCGATCACCGCAATGCGGTGGCGCGGGCGGCCGGTGCTGTGCCAGAACCCCAGCGCCATCTTCAGCGCGACCTCGACGCTGGTCGAGCCGCTGTCGGAATAGAACACCCGCGTCAGCCCCTTGGGCGCCAGCGCGACCAGTTCGCGGGCCAGCGCCTCGGCCGGCTCGTGCGTCAGCCCGGCGAAGATCACCTGGTCGAGCGAGTCCGAGGCCGCGCGGATCGCCTGCATGATCGGGGGGTGGCGGTGGCCGTGGGTGATGACCCACCAGCTTGAAATCGCGTCGATCAGCCGCCTCCGGTCGGTGTCGATATACGCGCCCTCGGTCCGCAGGGCGACAGGCGGCTCGGGTTCGGTCGCGTGCTGGGTGAAGGGGCGCCAGACGGGGCTGTCGGTGGTCAGGGCGGTCATGCGAAATCCTGCGGATCGAAATGCGCGCGCATCGCCGCGGCCAGCGCCTCGGGCGTCAGAGCGTCCAGCCGCGGCAGGCGGCCCAGTACGCGCGCGCCGGTGATCCGGGCGATGGTCGCGATATTGTCGGGGTTGTCGTCGCCCACGAAGGCCAGCCCGTGCACCGGCACATGGCGCGCGGCCAGAGATTCCAGTGCCGTCACCGTATGGCTGATGGTGCCAAGGCCGGTGCTGGCGACCACGATCACGGGAATCCCCCAGCGCGCGAACAGGTCGGCGGACATGAGTTGGCGGGTGACGGGAACCAGCACGCCGCCCGCGCCCTCGATCACCAGCGGATCGGCCACCGGCGGGACCAGGGCCGCGGGGTTGATGGTCACGCCCGCCAGTTCCGCGGCGCGGTGGGGCGACAGCGGCTCGGGCAGGATCATCGCCTCGGGGTGGATGCGGGCGCCGGTCATGCGGCGGACGAAATCGGCGTCGCTGCCGGGGACGGGATCATGGGCGCCGCCCGTCCATGCCGCGCGCGGAAACGGATCCGGGGCGGCAACGCCGGTCTGCACCGGCTTCCAGTAATCCGCGCCGATCAGGCCCGTCAGGCCCGCGGCAAAGACGGTCTTGCCGATGTCGGTGCCGGTGCCGGTAATCACGAAGCGGGCCACAGCGCCTCCAGTGTCTCGGCCAGCCGCACCACATCGGCGGGCGTGGCGTTCAAGGTCAGCGACACCCGCAGGCGCGAGGTGCCGGGCGGCACCGTCGGCGGGCGGATGCCGCGCAGGTCGAAGCCCGCCTGCTGCACCGCGCGGGCAAGCTGCATCGTCGCCTCTTCCGGCCCCACGATCAGCGGCACGATCTGGCTGCCGGACGACGGCAGATGCGGCAGGCGCGCGGCCATTTCCCGCGTGAACAGCACGATCAGGTCGTGCAGCGCCTGCTGGCGTCCGGGTTCGTCCTGCAGGATGTCCAGCGCCTCGGCGCCGGCCACCGCCATCAGCGGCGACGGCGCGGTTGCAAAGATGAAGGGCCGCGCCCGGTTGACCAGGAACTCGCGCAGCACCGGGGCCAGCGTCAGGATCGCCCCCGACCCGCCCAGGCCCTTGCCCAGCGTGTGCAGGGTGATGACGTTGTCCCCCCCTTCCAGCGCATGGGACAGGCCCCGGCCCTGCGGCCCCCAGACGCCGGTGGCGTGCGCCTCGTCCACAACCAGGAAACCCTCGCGGTCGGCCAGATCCGCCAACTCGCCCAGCGGCGCGCAGTCGCCGTCCATGCTGTAGAGGCTTTCGACCGCGATCCAGACCGCGCCCTTGCCGCCGCGTTTGCGCCAGTCCGCGATCACATCGGTCGCGTGGCCCGCGTCATTGTGGCGGAATCCGGCCACGTCTGCCCGCGTGACCCGCGCGCCTTCGCGGGACGAGGCATGGGACAGCGCGTCCATCAGCAACAGGTCGCCCTTTTGCGGCAGGGTGGACAGCACCGCCAGATTGGCCTGATAGCCGCCCCCAAATCCCAGCGCCGCGCCTGCGCCGAAAAAGGCGGCGGCCTTTTGTTCAAACGCCTCCTGCCATTCGGTGTTGCCGCGCAGCAGCCGCGAGCCCGCCGCGCCCACCGGCACGCCCGCATCCAGCGCGGCGCGCACCGCATCGCGCAGGCGGGCCGAGCCGGCCAGCCCCAGATAATCGTTCGACGCGAAATCGACCCCTTCGCGCGCGGCGAGTTGCCGCCTGCGCCCGGCGGCGTCGATGCCGGCCAGATCGGCGTGGAACGCCGCAAGCCGGTCGTTGCGTGCGTCCCGGTTCACCGCAGGATCGGGACCTGCATCGCCGCCCGGTCGGGCGCGGGGGCGTCCGCGGGCATATGCTCATGCGCGACCATCGGGGACATGCCCAGCTTCGCCAGCAGGCGCATGTCCTTGTCCTCGTCGGGGTTGCCCGCGGTCAGCAGCGTGTCGCCCACGAAGATCGAATTCGCGCCCGCGAAAAAGCACAACGCCTGCATCTCGTCCGACATTTCGGTGCGGCCCGCGGACAGGCGGACATGGCTTTCGGGCATCATGATGCGGGCGACGGCAATGGTGCGGACGAAGTCGATGGGATCGACGGCCTCGGCGTTTTCCATGGGCGTGCCGGGAATGGCGATCAGCATGTTGATCGGCACCGAATGCGGGGGTTCGGGCAGGTTCGCCAGCGTCACCAGCATGTCCACCCGGTCCTGATGCCCTTCGCCCAGGCCCAGGATGCCGCCGGAACAGACCTTGATCCCGCTGTCGCGCACCACGGCCAGCGTGTCCAGACGGTCGGCAAAACTGCGGGTGGTCACGACATTGGCGTAATGCGATTCCGAGGTGTCGACGTTGTGGTTGTAGTAGTCCAGCCCCGCGTCCCTGAGCCTGCGCGCCTGGTCGCCGTTCAGCATCCCCAGCGTCATGCAGGTCTCCATCCCCAGCGCCTTGACGCCCTCGACCATGGCGACGACCTGATCCATGTCGCGCTCCTTGGGGGATCGCCAGGCGGCGCCCATGCAGTATCGCGTGGCGCCTGCGTCGCGGGCCTTCCTCGCCTCGGCGATGACGCGCTCGACCTCCAGCAGCTTGGATGCGGACAGGCCCGATCCGTGGCGGGCCGACTGGCTGCAATAGCCGCAATCCTCCGGGCAGCCGCCGGTCTTGATGGACAGAAGGCGGCTCAACTGGATGCGGTTGGGGTCGAAATGCCGGCGGTGGACGGTCTGGGCGCGGAACAGCAGCTCCATGAACGGCAGGTCGTGCAGCGCGCGGGCCTCGGCCCCGGTCCAGTGCTTGCGTGCGGATGCGGTGTCGGCGGCGATGGCAGGGCTGGACATGGAAAGCGGCCTCGCGTCTGGGGAATGAGCAAACTGCGGCACTCCGTTAACAGCTTGGCAGGGCGCTGTCCAACCCGGGTGCGCCCCCTTTTCCATTGACGCGCCACGGCGCTTTTCATGTAATCGCCGCAGTTCCGGGGCATGTTCGGCCCCGGCCCACGAGGTGCGACATGACCCTGATGACCCGTCTGGCCGCAGGTGCGGCCGTCCTCGCGCTGTCCGCTTCCGTGACGGCAGCCGAGCCTGCGCTGATCTTCGATCTGGGGGGCAAGTTCGACAAGTCGTTCAACGAGGCCGCCCATACCGGCGCCCAGCGCTGGAAGCAGGAGACGGGCGGCACCTACAAGGAACTCGAGATGCAGTCCGAGGCCCAGCGCGAGCAGGCGCTGCGCCGGCTGGCGGAAACCGGGGCCAATCCTGTGGTGATGGTGGGCTTCGCCTTCGGCGAGGTGCTGGGCAAGGTCGCGCCCGACTATCCCGGCACCCGCTTCGTCATCATCGACACGAAGGTCGAAGGGGACAACATCCAGTCCGCCGTCTTTACCGAGGAACAGGGCAGCTATCTGGCCGGGATCATGGCGGCGATGGCGTCGAAGACCGGCACCGTCGGTTTCATCGGCGGCATGGACATTCCCCTGATCCACAAGTTCCAGTGCGGCTATGCCCAGGGGGTCAAGGCCGCGAATCCCGATGCGAAGATTCTGGTCAACTATACCGGCACCACGCCCGCCGCCTGGAACGATCCCGTCAAGGGGGGCGAGCTGGCCCGCGCGCAGAAGGCGCAGGGTGCGGACGTGATCTATGCCGCGGCGGGCGCGACCGGCATCGGCGTGCTGCAGGCCGCGGCCGACGAGGGGATTCTGTCGATCGGCGTGGACAGCAACCAGAACCACCTGCATCCCGGCAAGGTCCTGACCTCGGTCGTCAAGCGCGTGGACAATTCGGTCCAGGAGGCATTCAAGGCGGGGACCGATGTCCAGCCGGGCGTCAAGGTGATGGATCTGGCTTCGGACGGGGTTGGGGTCGCGGTGGACGACAACAACCGCGCGCTGATCACGCCCGAGATGACCGCCGCCGTCGAGGAGGCGACCGCGAAGATCAAGTCCGGCGAACTGAAGATCCACGATTACATGACCGACAACGCCTGCCCCGTGGAATGAGCCGGGCGGCGTGGTCGTGACCGCCATCCCGGACGCAGGCGCGGCGCGACCGGAGGCGCCGGCCATCGAACTCAGCGGGATTTCCAAGGCCTTCGGTCCCGTGCAGGCCAACCGCGGCATCTCGCTGATCGTGCCGCGCGGCACGATCCACGGTATCGTGGGGGAAAACGGCGCGGGCAAATCGACGCTGATGTCGATCCTCTACGGCTTCTACCGCCCCGACAGCGGCACGATCCGGGTCAACGGGCGCGAGACCGCCATCGCCGACAGCCAGGCCGCGATCCGCGCGGGCATCGGCATGGTGTTCCAGCATTTCAAGCTGGTCCCGAACTTCAGCGTCCTTGAAAACGTGATCCTGGGAGCAGAGGACGGCGCGCTGCTGCGTCCCTCGCTGTCCCGCGCGCGGGCGGAACTGAAGCGGCTGGCGGCGGAATACCGGTTGCAGGTCGATCCCGACGCGGTGGTCGACGATCTGTCGGTGGGCCACCGGCAGCGGGTCGAAATCCTCAAGGCGCTGTACCGGCAGGCCGACATCCTGATCCTGGACGAACCCACGGGCGTCCTGACCCCCGCCGAGGCCGACCACCTGTTCCGCATCCTGCGGGGCCTGCGCGACCAGGGCAAGACGGTGATCCTGATCACCCACAAGCTGCGCGAGATCATGGAGATCACCGACAACGTCAGCGTCATGCGGCGCGGCGAGATGGCGGGCACCGTGCGGACCGCCGCCACCTCGCCCGCCGAACTGGCCGAACTGATGGTCGGACGCAAGGTGCTGCTGCGGGTGGACAAGGCCCCCGCGCGGCCGGGCCCGCCGGTGCTGGAACTGTCGGGGCTGCGGATGGTCGATGCGGGCGGCGTGGAACGGCTGCGCGGCATCGACCTGACCGTGCGCGCGGGCGAGATCGTCGGCATCGCGGGCGTCAGCGGCAACGGCCAGACGCAGCTGATGGAAATCCTCGGCGGCTATCCCGAACCCGGCGCCACCGTCACCGGCACGGCGCGGCTGCGGGGGGCGCCCCTGCCCCTGACCGGAACGGATGCGAGCGCCCGCCGCCGCGCGGGCATCGGCAACATCCCCGAGGACCGGCAGGGCGAGGGCCTCGTCATGGATTTTGCCGCCTGGGAAAACAGCGTCCTCGGCCATCACCGCGATGCGGGCAGCCGCTCAGGCCCGCTGATGGACAATGCGGCCATCCGGTCCCGCGCGGCCGACCAGATGCAGCGCTTCGACGTGCGCCCGCCCGATCCCGGACTGGCCGCCCGCAACTTTTCCGGCGGCAACCAGCAGAAGATCGTGGTCGCGCGGGAAATCGAACAGAACCCCGCGCTGCTGCTGGTGGGCCAGCCGACGCGCGGCGTGGACATCGGCGCGATCGAGTTCATCCACCGCCGCCTGATCGAGCTGCGCGACGCAGGCGCGGCGATCCTGCTGGTGTCGGTGGAACTGGACGAGATCATGGCGCTGTCGGACCGCATCGCGGTGATGTTCGACGGGCGGATCATGGGCGAGCGCGATCCGCAGGCGTCCACTGCGGGCGAACTTGGGCTGATGATGGCGGGGGCGTCAGGATGAGCCAGCGTCCAGGTTGCTTTTACGTTCGATGCGGCCGCCCCGGAAAGCTGCCCGACTGGACAGAGATGTTCGTATGGCCGAACTGCCGGCAGATGGTTGCCGACATCGATGCCCTGCTCGACACCAGCGGCTTTTCCTTCCGGGACCGGCGGCAGGTCTTGCTGGCCGAGGTCTGGCGCCTCGTGCAGGAAGGTCACGACGACCTGACCTTCACGATCCGCGGGCACATGGGCAGCCCGCGCAACCTTGAATTCCTCCAGACCCAAGCCGCAGGACCAACGTGACCCATCCAGGAACCTTGTCATGACCCGCCCGCCCCGCTGGGCCGATGTGGTCCTGACGCCGCTGATCTCGCTGGCGCTGGCCTTCGCGCTGTCCGCGCTGGTGATCCTGGCGATCGGGGAATCGCCGTGGCTGGCGCTGAGGACCATGGTCACGGGGGCGCTGGGGTCATCCTATGGCTGGGGCTATACGCTGTATTACGCCACCAACTTCATCTTCACCGGCCTTGCCGTCGCCGTCGCCTATCACGCCAGCCTGTTCAACATCGGGGGCGAGGGGCAGGCGACGATGGGAGGACTGGGCGTCGCGCTGGTGGCGCTGGCGCTGCCCTGGCCGCACTGGGGGCTGGCGCTGCCTGCGGCGGTGGTGGGTGCTGCGCTGTTCGGGGCGGCCTGGGCGCTGGTCCCGGCCTGGCTGCAGGCGAAACGGGGCAGCCACATCGTCATCACCACGATCATGTTCAACTTCATCGCGGCGGCGGTGCTGAACTATGTGCTGGTCAATGTCATGCGGCCGGTGGGCAGCATGGACCCGGCCTCGGCCCGCTTTCCCGAAGGCACGCGTCTGCCCCGGCTGACCGACATGGCGGCGGGGATCGGCATTGAATGGGGCAAGGCCACGCCCGCCAACATCACCTTCCTGATCGCGCTTGCCGCCTGCGCGCTGGTCTGGGTGCTGATCTGGCGCACGCCGCTGGGATACGAGATCCGCGCCTTCGGCCGGTCGGAACGGGCCGCGCGCTATGCGGGCATCTCGCCGGTGCGGATCACGGTCGTCGCCATGCTGATCTCGGGCGGGCTGGCGGGCCTGATGGCGATCAACAACGTCATGGGCGAGGCCGGGCGGCTGGTCCTGAACCATGTCGAGGGCGCGGGCTTCATCGGCATCGCGGTCGCGCTGATGGGGCGCAACCATCCCTTCGGCATCCTGCTGGCGGCGCTGCTGTTCGGGTTCCTGTATCAGGGGGGCGGGGAACTGGCGCTGTGGACCTCGATCCCGCGCGAACTGATCGTCGTCATTCAGGCGCTGGTGATCCTGTTCACGGGGGCGCTGGACAACATGGTGCGGATGCTGATCGCGCCGCTGTTCGGGCGGCGGGCGTGATGGATTACGCGACGATCCTGCAGATCCTCGACAGCGCGGTGCGGCTGATGGTGCCCCTGCTGCTGGCCTGCCTTGCCGGGCTGTGGTCGGAACGGGCGGGCGTCTTCGACATCGGGCTGGAAGGCAAGATGCTGATCGCGGCCTTCGCCTCGGCCGCCGCGGCGGCGGCGGCAGGGCAGGTGTGGATCGGGCTGGCGGCAGGGATCGCGGCCTCGCTGGCCTTGGCGGGGGTGCATGGGCTGGCGTCCATCACCTTTCGCGGCAACCAGTTGATTTCCGGCGTGGCGATCAACTTCCTCGCCTCGGGGCTGACGGTGCTGCTGGGGCAGACATGGTTCGGACTGGGCGGCCGCACCCCCGCGCTGGAAGGGGCGGCGCGCTTTGGCACATGGCATCTGCCGGGGGCCGAGGCGCTGCGCGGCATCCCCCTGATCGGGCAGTTCTATGCCGATGTGCTGTCCGGCCATACGCCGCTGGTCTATGTGGCGATGCTTGCTGTGCCGCTGACCTGGTGGGTGCTGCTGCGCACCCGCTTCGGTCTGCGGCTGCGGGCGGTGGGGGAAAACCCGGCTTCGGTCGATACGGCGGGCGTGTCGGTCACGCGGCTGCGCTGGACGGCCGTGGGCCTCGCGGGGCTGCTGTGCGGGATCGCGGGGGCTTATCTCGCCACCGGCCTGTCTGCGGGCTTTGTCAAGGAAATGACGGCGGGGCGCGGCTTCATCGCGCTGGCCGCGCTGATCTTCGCCAACTGGCGGCCGTGGCGGGCGCTGGGGGCCACCTTCCTGTTCGGCCTGATGGAGGCGGTGGCGAACCGCTGGCCCGAACTGGACCTGGGTCCGGTCACGATCCCGTCGATGTTCATGAACGCCCTGCCCTATATCCTGACCGTCATCATCCTGGCCGGCTTCATCGGCCGCGCCACGCCCCCCCGCGCCGGAGGAGAGCCCTATGTCAAGGAGCGCTGAGCTTGCCCGCCTGATCCGCGACCGTGCCGGGGCCGAGCCGCCGGAGCTTGCGCTGGTCCTGGGGTCGGGACTGGGGCATCTGGGGGCAATGGTCGAGGGCGTGGCGATCCCCTATGCCGACCTGCCCGGCTTTCCCCATGCGGGCGTGTCGGGCCATGTGCCGCAGCTTTATGTGGGGCGGCTGGAGGGGCGGCGCGTCGCCGTCCTGGGGGGCCGCGCGCATTACTATGAATCCGGCCGCCCCGACGCCATGCGCCCGGCGCTGGAGGTCATCGCCGAACTGGGCTGCGAGCGGCTGGTCCTGACCAATGCCGCGGGCAGCCTGCGCGAGGACATCCCGCCCGGCGGGCTGATGCTGCTGGCGGACCATCTGGCCCTCGGCCCGAACCCCCTGGTCGGAGAGGCGGACGAGCGCCGCTTCGTCGCCATGACGGACGCTCACGACCCCGGCCTGCGGGCAGACCTGCGGGCGGCGGCAGCGGCCGAAGGCGTGCCCCTGCCCGAAGGCGTCTATTGCTGGTTCCCGGGCCCGTCCTTCGAGACGCCTGCCGAGATCCGCGCGGCGCGCGTGCTGGGCGCCGACGCGGTCGGCATGTCCACGGTGCCGGAAATCATCCTGTCGCGCTTTCTTGACCTGCGCTGCGCGGCGGTGTCGGTCATTACCAACATGGGGGCGGGACTGTCGTCCGAACGGATCAGCCACGGCCACACCAAGGCGATGGCCCCATTGGGCGGGGAACGGCTGGAACGCATCCTGCGGCGGTTGCTGCGCGGCTGACATTCCCCGGAAAACCGGCAGAAAACCCCGAAATCCCGTGTGTTTCCCGTGACATTGGGGCCCTGAACACCTATATGGTGCAGGACAATTCGGGGTATATGAAGAATGAGCGCAGCGACCGCGCAGCCGCAGGAATACGGCGCGGAATCCATCAAGGTTCTCAAGGGGCTGGAAGCCGTCCGCAAGCGGCCCGGCATGTATATCGGCGATACCGACGACGGCTCGGGCCTGCATCACATGGTCTATGAGGTCGTGGACAACGGCATCGACGAGGCTCTGGCCGGTCATGCAGATTTCGTCCGCGTCAAGATTCACGCCGACAGCAGCGTCAGCGTCCGCGACAACGGCCGCGGCATCCCCGTGGACATGCACCCCTCCGAGGGCGTCAGCGCCGCCGAGGTCATCATGACCCAGCTTCACGCGGGCGGAAAGTTCGACCAGAACAGCTACAAGGTGTCGGGCGGTCTGCACGGCGTCGGCGTGTCGGTGGTCAACGCCCTGTCCGACTGGCTGGAACTGCGGATATGGCGCAACGGCCGCGAACATTTCGTCCGCTTCGAACACGGCGACACCGTGGAACACCTGCGCGCCGTGGGCGATGCAGCACCTGGCGAGACGGGGACCGAGGTGCGATTTCTCGCCTCGTCGCGGGAAAACGGCGGGACGGGGACGTTCTCGAATCTCGATTACAGCTTCCGCACGCTGGAAAACCGGCTGCGCGAACTGGCCTTCCTGAACAGCGGCGTCCGCATCATCCTGGAAGACGAGCGTCACGCCGAACCGCAGCGGGTCGAATTGTTCTATGAAGGCGGCGTGCGGGAATTCGTGCGTTACCTCGACCGGTCCAAGACCCCGGTCATGGCCGAGCCGATCTTCATCCGGGGCGAACGCGGCGGCATCGGCGTGGAAATCGCCATGTGGTGGAACGACAGCTATCACGAAACCGTGCTGCCCTTCACCAACAACATCCCCCAGCGCGACGGCGGCAGCCATCTGGCGGGTTTTCGCGGGGCGCTGACGCGGGTCATCAACAACTATGCCCAGACCTCGGGGATCGCGAAGAAGGAAAAGGTCGATTTCACCGGCGACGACGCCCGCGAAGGGTTGACCTGCGTATTGTCGGTCAAGGTGCCCGACCCCAAGTTTTCCAGCCAGACCAAGGACAAGCTGGTCAGCAGCGAGGTGCGCCCGGCGGTCGAGAATCTGGTGAACGAGAAGCTGGCCGAATGGTTCGAGGAAAATCCCGCCGAGGCCAGATCCATCACCAGCAAGATCGTCGAGGCCGCGCTGGCCCGCGAGGCGGCGCGCAAGGCGCGCGAGCTGACCCGGCGCAAGACCGCGATGGATGTGGCCAGCCTGCCCGGCAAGCTGGCCGACTGTCAGGAACGCGATCCGGCCAAGTCCGAACTG
>CALLYR010000045.1 GCA_937859005.1 uncultured Paracoccus sp.
GAAAGGTCTGGGGCGCGGCTGCGCCGAGGCGCTGGCCGCCGAGGGCGTGGACCTGGTCATCAACGCCCGCGGGCGCGATGCGCTGACGCAGACCGCGTATGAGATTGCCGACCGCCACAAGGTTCAGGTCGAACCCGTAGCCGCCGACATCACCACGCCCGAGGGGCGCGACAAGGTGCTGGCCGCGCTGGACGGGCAGGCCGACATCCTGGTGACCAATGCAGGCGGCCCGCCCCCCGGCCACTGGCTGAACTGGGACCGCGAGGATTTCATCCGCGCCATCGACGCCAACATGCTGACCGCAATCGCGCTGATGCAGGCGCTGGTGCCGGGGATGATGGATCGCGGCTGGGGCCGGGTCGTCAACATCACCAGCGCCGCCGTCCGGTCGCCTATCGGCCAGCTTGGGCTGTCGAACACCGCCCGCACCGGCCTGACCGGATTCGTCGCCGGCATGTCGCGGCAGGTGGCCGACAAGGGCGTCTGCGTGAACAACCTGCTGCCCGGCATCCACGACACTGACCGCGCCACCTCGCTGGACGGCGGCGTGGCCAAGGCGCAGGGCCTCACCATCGAGGAGGCGCGCGCCCTGCGGCAGGCGACGATCCCGACCCGCAGCTATGGCACGGCCCAGGATTTCGGCGCCGCCTGCGCCTTCCTGTGCTCGCAGCAGGCGCGCTTCATCGTGGGGCAGAACCTGCTGCTGGACGGGGGGGCGCTGAACGCGACCATCTGAACCGGCTATCTGCGGCGGGCTGGGCAGGGCGGCTTGCCGCCACGGCGCGCGGCTGTTAACCGGGCCGCGATCCCTGACGGAAACGGTCGATGACAGCGCCAGTCCCCCCGCGTCTGGAAGTCCAGAACCTGACCCGCAGCTTTGGCGGCGAAAAGGTCGTGGACGATGTATCCTTCACCGTGTCCGCCGGCGAAGTGGCCTGCCTGCTGGGGCCGTCGGGCTGCGGCAAATCCACGACGCTGCGGATCGTCGCGGGCGTGGACATGCAGGATTCGGGCAGCATCTTCGTGGACGGGCGGCTGATCTGCGACACGGTGTTCCGGGTGCCGCCGGAACGCCGCGCCATCGGGCTGATGTTCCAGGACTTCGCGTTGTTCCCGCATCTGACGGTTGCCGAGAACGTGGCATTCGGGCTGAAGGGTCGGGCCAGGGCCAACCGGGCGCGGGTGGCCGACCTGCTGGAACGGGTCCGCATGACGTCCCATATCGACAGCTATCCCCATGCGTTGTCGGGGGGCGAACAGCAGCGGGTGGCGCTGGCGCGGGCGCTGGCGCCGCGTCCGCGCATCCTGTTGATGGACGAGCCGTTTTCGGGCCTAGACGAGCGCCTGCGCGACGGCATCCGCGACGAGACGCTGGGCCTTTTGAAGGACGAGGGCACCGCCGTCCTGCTGGTCACGCACGAGCCGCACGAGGCGATGCGCATGGCCGACCAGATCCTGCTGATGCGGGCGGGCCGCATCGTGCAACGCGGCGCGCCCTACAACCTTTACAACGCGCCGGTGGACCGGGCGGCGGCGGCGTTCTTTTCGGACGTGAACATCCTGCCCGGCATCGTGCAGGGGGCGCTGACCGATACCCCCTTCGGCGAATTCCTGATGCCCGGCGTCCCGGACGGCACGCCCGTGGAAATCGTGATCCGTCCCCAGCATCTGAAGATCGACTTCGACCGCTCGGGCAAGCCGCCCGCGCCCACGCCCGAAAACGGCACCGCCGCGCATGGGGTGGTCCAGCGCGCCCGCTTTCTGGGCCGCGAATCGCTGGTGGAATACCGCATGGACCATGACGGCAGCATTTTGCGCGCGACCGTGCCGGGCGTGTTCCTGCCCGATCCGGGCACGCCGATGTGGCTGATGCTGCGCCGAGACCGCGCCTTCGTCTTTCCCCGCCGCTGAGGGGCGGAACCCTGCCGGGCAGGATTCGTTGGGGCAGGACCGCAACCCGTCCGGCCCTGGGAGGGACATCATGCACCCGCACAAGGACCCGCAGATGCAGGCCTGCATCGAAGCCTGCCTGAAATGCCACGCCACCTGCCTTGGCATGGCGATGACCCACTGCCTTGAAACTGGCGGGGAACATGTCGCGCCCCCGCATTTCCGGCTGATGATGGCCTGCGCCGAAATCTGCCGCACCTCGGCCGCCTTCATGCTGATGGGCACCGAGCATCACCGTCAGACCTGCCGCCTGTGCGCGGAAATCTGCGAGGAATGTGCCCGTGACTGCGAGCGGCTGGAGGGAATGGAGGATTGCGTCGCCGCCTGCCGCAAATGCGCCGAGGAGTGCCGCCGGATGGCCGCCTGAAACCCCGGTTGCAGCCGGGGATGCGACAAAGGCCTTGCCAGAGCCTCCCCGGTGCGGCTACCACCCGAGTTGGAAACCGGGAGACGCTGGCGCGATCCAGGGCCGAAGGAGCAACCGCCCCGGTAAACTCTCAGGCAAAAAGACCGTTTCCGCCAAACACTCTGAAGAGAGGCCGCCCCCGACAGGGTCCGGTCCGCCGAAGGGATAACGATCTCAGGCGCCCCGGCGGGGTAGGGACAGAGGGGGCATCGAACCGGCGGATCATCCGCCAGAAAGGATGCCATGGCCGACCTGCGCCGCACACCGCTTTATGACCTGCATGTATCGCTGGGGGCGAAGCTGGTTCCCTTTGCTGGCTGGGAGATGCCGGTTCAGTATCCGCTGGGGGTTCTGGGGGAGCATCTTCACACCCGCGCGCGGGCGGGTCTGTTCGACGTCAGCCACATGGGGCAGGTGATCCTGCGGGGCGCGGATGTGGCCGCGCGGCTGGAGACGCTGGTGCCTGCCGACATTGCGGGCCTTGCGCCGGGCCGGCAGCGCTATGGGCTGTTCACCAACGAACGGGGCGGCATTCTCGACGACCTGATGATCGCCAACAAGGGCGACCACCTGTATCTGGTGGTCAATGCCGGCTGCGCCGACCAGGACATCGCCCATCTGCGCCGGCTTGAGGCCGAGGGCGTCACGGTCGAGGTGGTGACGGACCGCGCCCTGCTGGCGCTGCAGGGTCCGCTGGCGGCCGAGGTGCTGTCGCGGCTGCTGCCCGAGGCGGGCGGAATGAAGTTCATGGACGCCCGCGACGTGGAGTTCCAGGGCGAGACGTTCTGGATCAGCCGCTCGGGCTATACCGGCGAGGACGGGTTCGAGATCTCGCTGCCTGCGCGGGATGCGACGCTGTTTGCCGAAATGCTGCTGGCCATGCCCGAGGTCGCGCCCATCGGGCTGGGCGCCCGCGACAGCCTGCGGCTGGAGGCGGGGCTGCCGCTTTACGGCCACGAC
>CALLYR010000046.1 GCA_937859005.1 uncultured Paracoccus sp.
GTTCGGCGGAAAGATTCCAGATATGGAACAGCGCCCGTTCCACCCCGGCCGCGCCGCCCGCGCGATGCGCGTCCTCGATCACCAGCGCACCGCCGACATCGACCAGCGCATCCGCCGATTCCGGGCGCAGCGCCGCTGCCTTGAGCCGCCGCGCCCCGTTTTCCGCCGCCCAGAAGGCCGCCATATGCGATTTGCCCGACCCGTCCGGCCCGATCAGCAGCAACCGTCCCTGCGGCCAGTCGCCGGGGCTGTCGATCAGGGCAAGCGCCTCGGCATTGGCGGGGGCAGGCAGGAAATCGCGCCGCCCCAGCGCCGGCGGGGTCGTCAGGTCAAGCGTGAGCTGGCGTTCCCGCACGTCTCAGTCCAGATGCGAGGCCGTCCTGATGACGCCCTCGTGCTTGCGTTCGTTCTTGTCGGGGTCGGCGCCGTCCGGGGCCTTGCCGCCCCAGGTACGGACCTCGACCTCGGTCATCAGCTTTTCCAGACCGCCATCGGCGCCTTCGGGCAGTACTTCGGCGGTGGCAATGGCGACCTTGGCATGGTCGCGCTTGGCGGCATCCTCGGCGGCGCGGTGGGCGACGGCGCGGGCGTCATCGACCTTGACCTCGGCCACGGCGGCCTGATGGGCGGCCTTGGCGCGCGCACGGGTCTGGGCGACGGTGCCGCGCGGGACCAGTTCGACCAGCGTGGGCTGGGGTGGGGGGGGCGGCACCTCGGTCCCGGTGTAAAGCGCGCTTTCCTTGTATCGTTCGACGAAGAACCGGGCCAGCACGCCGATGATCGCCCCCAGCGGCACCGCGACGATCAGCCCGACAAAGCCGAACAGCTTGCCGAACACCGCCAGCGCGATCATCAGCCAGACCGGATGCAGCCCGACATGGCCGCCGATGATCTTGGGCTGCAGGTAATTGCCCTCGATGAACTGGCCGGTGGCGAAGATGGCCAGCACGACGGCGATCCAGTAGGGCTGGTCCCAGAAGGCGAAGGCCGCCACCGCGACCGAGATGACCCCGCCGGTGAACACGCCGACATAGGGAATGATCGACAGCACCGCCGCGGTGATGCCGATGACCAGCCCGAAGGGCAGTCCCACCGCGAACAGGCTGACGGAATAAAAGGTCGCCAGGATCAGCGTGACCAGCCCCTGCCCTCGCAGGAACCCGGCCATGCTGTCGTTGATCTGGTATGCGATGCCGCGAATGGTGTCGGCATGTTCGCGCGGCAGCATCTCGTCGATGCGCGCGACCATCCGGTCCCAGTCGAGCAGCAGATAGAACGCGACCACCGGCACGATCACCAGCAGAAGCAGCACCCCGATCACGTTGCGCACGGAACTGAGCACGGCGATCAGGATCTCGCCCCCGCGTTGGGACAGTTGCACCCCCAGCTGCGTCAGCGCGCTGCGCAGCGTCCCTCCTTCGGGCAGGGCGCGGGGAAAGCGGGCCGACAGCCAGGTCTGGGCGGTTTCGAAATATCCGGGCGCGGCCTCGATGAACTGGGCAAGCTGGCGCACCACCATCGGAACCACCAGCGTCAGCGCCAGCAGGAAGGCCAGAACCGCGATGATCGTGATCAGCGCGACCGCTTTCGTCCGCGACAGCCCCGCGGATTCCAGCCGGTCGGCGATGGGATCCAGCACATAGGCGATGCCCGCGCCGATCAGGAAGGGCGTCATGACGTTGCCCAGGCCCCACAGCGCCAGCACCATCACGGCGGTGATCCCGCTCCACCACCAGACCTGCTTGTGGACCGGAACGCGCATCCTCTTCTCCGTCGCTCGAACGCCCGATCTTCATGGCGTGAAGCCCGTTTCGATGCAAGGTGGGGCGCAGGCACACCGTTGCCGTCCGCGGGGTGATCCGCTAACCGGGCCGGGCAAAAGTCGCGGGCCGGTCCGCGGCCGGTTTCCGTGGGGTCGTCCGATGCGTCTGTCGCGCTATTTCCTGCCCGTCCTGAAAGAAAACCCGTCCGAGGCGCAGATCGTCAGCCACCGCCTGATGCTGCGCGCGGGCATGATAAAACAGCAGGCGGCGGGCATCTATTCCTGGCTGCCGCTGGGGCTGAAGGTGCTGAAGCGCATCGAGCAGATCGTGCACGAGGAGCAGGCCCGCGCCGGCCATATCCCCCTGCTGATGCCGACCCTGCAGCCGGCCGACCTGTGGCGCGAATCCGGCCGTTACGACGATTACGGCGAGGAGATGCTGCGCGTCACCGACCGCCACAAGCGCGAGATGCTGTATGGCCCCACGAACGAGGAGATGATCACCGACATCTTCCGCGGCAACGTGAACAGCTACAAGGACCTGCCGCTGACGCTGTACCAGATCCAGTGGAAGTTCCGCGACGAGATCCGCCCCCGTTTCGGCGTGATGCGCGGGCGCGAGTTCCTGATGAAGGACGGCTACAACTTCGACCTGACGAAGGAAGACGCGCTGCACGCCTATAACCGGCATCTGGTGAGTTACCTGCGCACCTATGAACGCATGGGATTGCAGGCGATCCCGATGCGGGCGGACAGCGGCCCCATCGGCGGCGAGGACACGCATGAATTCCTGGTGCTGGCGGACACCGGGGAAAGCGAAGTGTTCTATGACAGCGAGATCACCGACCTGCGTTTCGGCGACCGCGCCATCGACTATGACGATCCTGCCGCCTGCCGCGCCGTGCTGGAGGAGTTCACCTCGCGTTACGCCCGCACGGACGAGACCCACGACGAGGCGGTGTTCAACCAGATCCCCGAGGAACGCCGCCGCAGCGCGCGCGGGATCGAGGTCGGCCAGATCTTCTATTTCGGCACCAAGTATTCGGAACCGATGGGTGCGACCGTGGTCGGCCCCGACGGCGCGCGCGTGCCCGTCCACATGGGCAGCCACGGCATCGGCGTCAGCCGCCTGCTGGGCGCGATCATCGAGGCGAGCCACGACGAGCGCGGCATCATCTGGCCCGAAGGCGTGACCCCCTTTCATGTCGGGCTGGTCAACCTGAAACAGGGCGACGCATCCACCGACAGCGCCTGTGCCGCGATCGAGGCCGAATTGCAGGCCCGCGGGATCGAGGTGCTTTACCACGACCGCGACGAACGCGCGGGCGCCAAATTCGCCACGATGGACCTGATCGGCCTGCCCTGGCGCATCACCGTGGGGCCGCGGGGGCTGGCGAACAATGTCGTCGAACTGACCAGCCGCCGCACCGGGGAATCGGTCGAGATGTCGCCGCAGGACGCCGTGGCCCGCGTGGCCGAGGTCTATGCCCCCGTCTTCGCGCAAAGCTGGCCGGCGGGACGCTGAGCATTGCACGCGCGCGCCCCGGCCACCGGGGCGCCGCTATTCCGTCTGGATCGGCGCCTCCCAGGCGCGCAGGTCGGCCGCGTGCCAGGTGCCGTAAAGCGCATTGGGCAGCAGGATCCAGTCGCGCCCGAAACGCTCGGCCTGTTCGGCCACGCGCTCATGCTGCTGGTCCAGCGGCACGCTGCTGACGAAATCCGCGGAAAAGTCGTGCAGCGAGTCGCCCAGTTGCAGCACGACCGTATAACGCCCCTGCACCAGCGCGCGGCGTTCCTGTTTCGTCGGTCCCAGCAGCAGCACGGAATCCTGTCCGGCTTGCGGCAGCCTCAGCCGTTCCAGCATTGCCACCGTCTGCGCCTTGTTCTCGTCGAAGCGGTCCGAGACATAGAAGATCGCGATGCCCCTGCCGTCGGCGAATTCCAGAAACTCGCGCGCGCCGGGGATCAGGCGCGGGCGGCCCTCGCGTTCCCAGTGCTTCCAGGTGTCCCAGTGCATATAGCTGTGGCGAAGCTGCAGGTCGCGCACCAGAAGATCGCTGTTGTCGACCACCGTCTCGTCGATGTCGGTGATGATCGCGAGGTCCGCCCCTGCGGGATGATCTGCGATGGCCTGTTCCAGCCGCAGCCGGGCCAGCGCAAAGATCTGGCGCTGCAGCGCGGCCATTTCCGCCGACTGCTGGTGATAGCGCAGGGCAAGGGTCTGGATGTCATGCACGGGCGAAACCGCCGTGCTGGCGCGCAGCGCATCCGCCGCCGTTCCCCTGCCCGATTTCGGCGCGTGGTCCGTCATGCATCTTTCCCTTGGTCCTGCCCGCCGCCATTCGCCGCGCCGGTCAATGGGCGGCATCCGACAGCAGGTTGATGACCATCACCCCGCCCGCGATCATTGCGATGCCGACCAGTGCGGGCCAGTCCAGCCGCTGCCCGAACAGCACCACGCCGGCCAGCGAGATCAGCGCGATGCCGGCCCCGGCCCAGATCGCATAGGCCAGCCCCAGCGGTATCGTCCGGGTCGCCACCGCCAGCAGCCAGAAGGACGCCACATAGCAGACCGCCATGACCGCGGTCGGCAGCGGACGGGTGAACTGTTCCGACATCTTCAGGCAAGTGGTGCCGATCACCTCCAGCAGAATGGCGATGGCCAGCGCGGCCCCGCTGCTCATGCCAGTTCGCCCTCAAGCGAATTGGGTGCGCTGGAGCGGATGCGCACCCGCACCAGATCGCCGATCTGCGCGTCGGGGGCGTGGACGAACACCGAATGCAGGTAATCCGACTTGCCCACCATCTGTCCCGGAAGACGGCCCGGTTTTTCGAACAGCACGCCCAGCGTCCGGCCAACCATGGATTCCTGCGCAGCTTTCTGCTGGCGGTTGAGCAACGCCTGCAGTTCCTGCAGGCGCGCGTCGGCCACGGCGTCATTCACCGGGGCGCGGTCAGCGGCGGGGGTGCCGGGACGCGGCGAATACTTGAAGCTGAAGGCAGTGCCGAACCCCACCCGCCCGACCAGGTCCAGCGTGGCGGCGTGGTCGGCGTCCGTTTCCCCCGGAAAGCCCACGATGAAATCGCTGGTCAGCATGATGTCGGGCCGCGCCGCGCGGATGCGGTCGATCACGCGCAGATACTGGTCGGCGGTATGGCGGCGGTTCATCACCTTGAGGATGCGGTCCGACCCCGACTGCACCGGCAGATGCAGATAGGGCATCAGTTGCGGCACGTCGCGATGCGCCTCGATCAGATCGTCGGCCATGTCGTTGGGATGGCTGGTCGTGTAACGGATGCGGTCCAGCCCGTCGATGTCCGCAATCGCCCGGATCAGGCGGCCCAGGCCCCAGCCGTCCTCCCCATGCCAGCCGTTGACGTTCTGGCCCAGCAGGGTGATTTCCCGCACGCCGCGCGCCACCAGGTCGCGGGCCTCGGCCAGGATGCGGTCGGCCGGGCGGCTGACCTCGGCCCCGCGGGTATAGGGGACGACGCAGAAGGCGCAGAACTTGTCGCAACCCTCCTGCACGGTCAGGAAGGCAGCGGGCGCGCGGCGGGTCGCGGCGCGAGCCGGCAGGTGGTCGAACTTGTCCTCGGCCGGGAACTCGGTATCCACGGCGGGCGCGTCCCCGCGCGCCATCGCGGGCAGGCGGTGATAGGCTTGGGGCCCCACGACCAGATCGACCAGCGGCATCCGGCGGATGATCTCGCCGCCCTCGGCCTGCGCCACGCAGCCCGCGACGCCGATCTTGAGATCCGGGCGGTCCGATTTCAGCGGCTTCAGCCGGCCGAGGTCGGAATACAGCTTCTCGGCCGCCTTCTCGCGGATATGACAGGTGTTCAGCAGGACCATGTCCGCATCCTCGGGCCGGTCCGTCTGGACATAGCCGTCCGCGCCCATGGCCTCGGCCATGCGCTGGCTGTCATAGACGTTCATCTGGCAGCCATAGGTCTTGATATAGAGCCGCTTGGGCGTCTGGTCGTTCATGGCGCACTTTCCGGGGATCACCGGCTGCAGATAGCGCAAAAGCCGCCGTTTGAAAAGCGGCGCCCGTTTTCGCCCTGTTCATCTTGCCGCAAATATCCTCCGGGGGTCCGGGGGTGGAAAACCCCCGGCTCGGCCGGACAACACAGGGCAAACGCATGTTCAGCAAGATCCTGATCGCCAAC
>CALLYR010000047.1 GCA_937859005.1 uncultured Paracoccus sp.
AAATAGCGGTCGATGGCGCCGACGTTCTCAGCCGAAAAACCGTTGTCGATCACGCCGCGCACGGCGACCGGCACGGTCAGCGTCGCCACATAGTCGCGCAGCTTCTCGCGGCTGTCCTGGGCGGGGGCCTCGTTTTCCGGGCGGCGCGGGATCAGGCGCCAGCCGATCAGCGCGATGAAGGCCACCCCCGCCAGCGCGACCGGCCCGCCGACGGGCAGGAAATCGAACATCCTGTAGCCTTCGCCCAGCGCCTCCTTGCGGAAGGCCGAGGCCAGCAGGTTCGGCGGCGTCCCGATCAGCGTCAGCAGGCCCCCCAGCACCGTGGCGAAGGCCAGCGGCATCAGCGTCAGCGACGGGCTGCGCCCCGCCTTGCGCGCGGCCTGCAGGTCGATCGGCATCAGGATCGCCAGCGCCGCCACATTGTTCATGAACCCCGAGATCAGCGCGCCGACCGTGGCCATCAGCCCGACATGGCCCGAAACCGAGCGGTTGCGGCTGGCCAGCCGCCTGGTCAGCATCGACACGACGCCCGCGCGCTGCAGCCCGGCCGTGGTGATCAGGATCAGCGCCACGATGATCGTGGCGGGGTTGCTGAAGCCGGTGAACGCCTCCTCGGCCGGCACCAGTCCTGCCAGAACGCCGGCGGCAAGTCCTGCAAAGGCCACCAGATCGTAACGCCACCGGTCCCAGACCATCAGCACCATCACGATGCCGAAGATGGCGAAAAGAACGATCTGGTCGAATGTCATGAAGGGTCTCGCACATCTGCCGAAATGCCGGCACCGGGTCCAAAGCCATAGAGAAGGTCTGGCAACGCCGGAAGTTCCCCTGCGGCGCGGGCTTTCCCCTGTGCCGCAGGCAAGGCAGCCGGCCCGGCGGAATCCTCGTCTTCCGCGCAACGCCGGTCGCGGCTCCTGCCGCGCCCGGTCACGCCGCCCGGTCCCTGCTCTCTGCCCTCTGCCCTCTGCCGCCTCGCCCCGGCCGTAAGCCGGACTGCGCAAGCACGGCCCGGCAAGGCATTGCCCGGTCCCCCGGTCCGCATCTTCGGGCCGGACCCGGATATCCTCGGACAGTGCCCGCAGGGGCGCGGGAGCAGTGCCCCGCGGCGTTCAGGTCGTCACGTCGGGGCGGTCGCGGCCGGTGCGGTCGCGGATCTGCGCCAGCGCCTCGGCCGCGGCAACGACCGGGGCCAGGACGGCGGCGGGATCCTGTGCATGTTCCGATCCGGGGGGCGCGAAGCGTTCCAGATAGACGCGCAGCGTCGCCCCTTCGGTGCCCGTCCCCGACAGGCGAAAGACGACGCGGCTGCCGTCCGCGAACATCACCCGGATGCCCTGATGCTCGGACACCGACCCGTCCACCGGGTCATGATAGGCGAAATCATCCGCCGCCGCGACCGTCAGCCCGGCAAAGACCTGTCCCGGCAGCGACGCCAGCATCCCGCGCAGCCGGTCGATCAGCGCATTGGCGCGGCCCGCATCCACCGCCTCGTAATCGTGGCGGCTGTAGTAATCGCGGCCGTATTCCGCCCAATGCGCGCGCAGGATGCCGACCACCGGTGCGCGCCGCACGGCCAGGATGTTCAGCCACAGCAGCACCGCCCACAGCCCGTCCTTTTCGCGCGCATGGTCGGACCCGGTGCCCGCGCTTTCCTCGCCGCAGATGGTCACGCGGCCCGCATCCAGCAGGTTGCCGAAGAACTTCCAGCCCGTCGGCGTCTCATAGCACGGGATGCCCAGCCCTTCGGCCACCCGGTCGGCGGCGCGGCTGGTCGGCATCGACCGCGCCACCCCCGCCAGCCCCCCGGCATAGGCGGGCGCCAGATGCGCGTTGGCCGCCAGCACGGCAAGGCTGTCGGACGGCGTGACATAGACCCCGCGCCCCAGGATCATGTTGCGGTCCCCGTCCCCGTCGGAGGCGGCGGCGAAATCGGGCGCGCCTTCGCCCATCATCAGATCGACCAGTCCCTTGGCCCAGACCGGGTTCGGGTCCGGGTGGCCGCCGCCGAAATCGGGCAGCGGCACGGCATTGACGACCGTGCCCGCATCCGCGCCCAGACGGTTTTCCAGAATCTCGCGCGCATAAGGCCCGGTGACGGCGTGCATTGCGTCGAACCGCATGGTGAAGCCCGACGCGAACAGGTTGCGAATCGCGGCGAAATCGAACAGCCGCTGCATCAGCGCGGCATAATCCGCGACCGGGTCCACCACCTCGATTGCCATGCCGCCCAGCCGGGTTTCGCCGGGACGGGACAGGTCGATGTCCTGCGAATCCACGATGCGGTATTCGCGGATGGCCTGCGTGCGGGCAAAGACCGCATCGGTGACGGATTCGGGCGCGGGGCCGCCATTGGGGCCGTTGAACTTCATGCCGAAATCCTCGGCCTCGCCGCCGGGATTGTGGCTGGCCGACAGGATGATGCCGCCGTCCGCATTGCGCGTGCGGATCAGGTTCGACGCGGCGGGGGTGGACAGCAAGGCCCCCTGCCCCACGATCACGCGCGCCGCCCCATTGGCCGCGGCCATGCGCAGGATCACCTGCGCCGCGCGGTCGTTGAAGAACCGCCCGTCCCCCCCCAGCACCAGCGTCCTGCCCTGCAGGCCCCCGATCGCGTCAAAGACCGACTGGGTGAAGTTTTCCAGGTAATGATGCTGCATGAAGACCCGCGTCTTCTTGCGCAGGCCCGAGGTGCCGGGCTTCTGTCCGTCGATGGGGGCGGTGGGGACCGTGCGGGGAACGGGATTCATCGTGACTCCTTGCCGTGACGCTGCGGGACCGTGACCAAGCAGATAGCCGAGCGGGCGCGCGCGCGACAGGGGGCATCGGTCCCGTCGCGGCGGGACCCGGAACCCGACCGCCGGGGTTGTGCTTTCGCCAACGACCCCTCAGGGTTCCTGCGAAATGTGACGGAACTGCCAACCATGCCGATGACCGATCCGATGGCCCTGACCCGCCGCATGCGTGCAACTTCGCTGGGAACGGCGATCGGACGGATGCGGACCGGCGCGCGGCGCGCGGGCATGGCCCTTCCGCCCGGCTGGGATGGCGCGCCCAGCCCGATCCGCTTCGACATCTGGACCGAACGCTCGCTGTTCGATGCGGGCCGGGAACTGGCCTTGCTGGCCCGGCCCGACCTGCCCGACGCCCCCGCGCAGCCGATCAGCCGGCTGATCGACAACCAGGCGGCCATCCGGCGCAACTATCTGGACGCGCTCGAGTCCGCCGAACGCGGCGAAACCGTGACCCCCGCCGCCGAATGGCTGATCGACAACCACCACATGGTCGAGGAGAACCTGCGCCAGCTGCGCCAGGGCTTCAACCGCAACTTCCTGCGCCGGCTGCCCCCCGTCCCGTTGTCGGGCGGAGGCAGCGCGCCGCGCAGCCTGCTGATCGCATGGTATTTCGTCGCCCTGACCAATTCCGAGATCGACACCGACGACCTGTCCGCCTTTCTGCAGGGCTATCAGTCCGTCAGCACGCTTGAGATCGCCGAACTGTGGGCGGTGCCTACCTTCCTGCGTTACGTGCTGGTGGAAAACCTGCGCCGGCTGTCGGACCGGGTGACGCTGGCGCGCCAGCGCCGCACCGCCGCCAACCGGATCGCGGACGCGCTGGCCGAGGTCCCCGAAGGAACCGATCCGGCCAGCCTGATCGAACGCGAGAGCGATCTTGTCACCGACGACACGGTGGCGTCGCAGCTGCTGTATCGGCTGCGCGATGGCGGCCCCGAGGCGCAGGCGGCGCTGGCCGCGCTGGAACGGCGGCTGGGCGCGCCGCGTGCCGCCGAACGCGCGGTGCAGGCCGAATATGCGCGCCAGTCCAGCGGCAACGTGACCGTGGGCAACATCATGCGCAGCCTGCGGCGCATGGGGGAAATCGACTGGCTGGACTGGTTCGAGGGCGTCAGCCAGGTGGATGCGCAGCTGGCGCGGATTTCGGAATATCCCCATCTCGACCAGGGCACGCGCACCGATTACCGCACCGCCATCGAACGCATCGCGCGCCGGTCCGGCCTGTCCGAGATCCAGGTCACGCAGCGCGCGCTGGCTCAGGCCGCGGCCGATGCCCCCGCCGAGGCGGAGGGCGACCGGATCGAGGTCGGGCATCTGCTGGTCGGACCGGGACGATACCGCTTCCGCGATCTCTGCGGCTATCGCCCGCGGCTGCGGGAACGGCTTTCGGTTCCGATGCGGCGCGCGGGCGGCTGGGTGCTGGTGCTGCCGCTGCTGGCGATCACGGCGATGCTGGCGGCCCTGCTGGGGACGATGCTGTCCGACGATCTGGACGCGCATTGGCAGGTCGTGCTGCTGCTGGCGCTGGCGGTGCTGCCGGCGTCCGACACCGCCATGCAGATCATCGGTTTCCTCGCCGCGCGCATCCTGCCGCCACAGCGGCTGCCGTCTTATGACTTCCGCGCAGGCGTCCCGGCCACGGCGCGGACGCTGGTCGTCATTCCCGCCATGATCACCAGCCCGGACGAGGTGGACGAGCTGGCCCGGACGCTGGAATCCCATTACCTGGCCAATCCCTTGGGCGAGATCTTCTTTGCCCTGCTGACCGACTGGCGCGATGCCCCGGACGAACATCTGCCCGATGACGAGCGCCTGCTGGATCATGCCCGCGCCCGGATCGAGGATCTGGCCGAGCGTTACGACCAGGGAGGGGTGCGGCGGTTCTTTCTTCTGCACCGCGCGCGGCTGTGGAACCAGGGCGAAGGCGTCTGGATGGGCTGGGAACGCAAGCGCGGCAAGCTTGCGGAACTGAACATGCTGCTGCGCGGCCAGGAAGGGACCAGCTTCATCCCGGCCGGCCCGACCCCGCCCGAGGGCATCCGCTATGTCGTGACCCTGGACAGCGACACCCGCCTGCCGCGGGATTCCGTGTCGGCGCTGGCGGGCAAGATGGCCCATCCGGTGAACCGTCCCGTCCACCGCGAGGACGGGACGGTCGTGCAGGGCTACGGCATCATGCAGCCGCGGGTCACGCCGTCGCTGACGACGGGGGCGGATGCATCCGTCTTTCAGCGCATCTTTTCGGCGAACCGCGGGCTCGACCCCTATGTGTTCACGGTGTCCGACCTTTATCAGGACCTGTTCCACGAGGGCAGCTTCACCGGCAAGGGCATCTATGACGTGGATGCCTTCGAGGCCGCGACCGCCGGCCGCATCCCGGAAAACGCGATCCTCAGCCACGACCTGCTGGAAGGCAGCCTCGCCCGCGCGGGCCTTGTCACCGATGTCGAGGTGGTCGAGGATTTTCCCATCCGCTATGCGACCGAGGCCAGCCGCCAGCACCGCTGGATGCGCGGCGACTGGCAGTTGCTGCCGATGATCCTGAAGCCGGGGAACGGCCTGTCGGGGCTGGCCCGGTTCAAGATGGTGGACAACCTGCGCCGATCGCTGGTTGCGCCCGCCTGGGTCGCGGCCTCGGTCGCGGGCTGGCTGATCCTGCCGGGGCCGCATGCGATGGCCTGGCAGGCGGTGCTGATCGCGCTGGCGGCGGTGGTGCCGGTCCTGCAGGTCGATCTGCGCGTGTTCCGGCCGCAATACGGCGTGTCATGGGATTACCACATCCGCCACATGCTGCGCGACGCGCGCACCTATTTCACGCAGCTGGGCCTGCGGCTGGCGACCGTGGCGCATCGCGCCTGGGCCGCGGCCGATGCGATCGCGCGGACGCTGTGGCGGATGACCGTCAGCCGGCAACATCTGCTGGAATGGACGACGGCGGCCCAGGCGGGACGCGCCGATATCGGCACCGCCGCCGCCTATCGCCGGATGAGCGCCTCGCCCCTGATCGGGGGCTGGGCCATTCTGGCGACAGGGGCGCTGAATCCTTCGGCCCTGCCGGTGGCGCTGGTTTTCGGCGGCGTCTGGATCGCCGCGCCCTGGATCATGGCGCGCGCCTCGCGCCCGCTGGAAACCGAGGACCGGCTGATGCTGGAGCCGGCCGATACGGCCGAGCTGCGCCGCATCGCCCGCCGCACCTGGCGCTATTTCGAAGCTTTCGTGGGGCCGGACACCCATCACCTGCCGCCCGACAACTATCAGGACAATCCCGAGCCGCGGCTGGCGGAACGGACCTCGCCCACGAATATCGGGCTTTACCTGATGTCGGTGATGTCGGCCCATGACTTCGGCTGGATCGGGCTGGACACGGCGCTGACCCGGATCGAGGCGACGCTGGCCACGATGGAACGCATGCCGCGCTTCCGCGGCCATTTCTTCAACTGGTACGACACCCGCACGCTGTCGGTGCTGCCCGCGCCCTATGTCTCGTCGGT
>CALLYR010000048.1 GCA_937859005.1 uncultured Paracoccus sp.
GCCGAAGTAGAAGACGAACATGTGGCTGACGATCAGCGGGATGCCCAGTTGCAGCAGCGCGCCCCCGGCGATGGTCGAGGTGATGATATAGTTCGGGATCGTCGGAATCCCCATGCCCAGCACGATGCAGGTGATCATCGTCAGGACCAGCGACAGGAACAGGTTGCCCTCGCCCACCGACACGATGAACGATCCGAAGGTGGTCGCGGCCCCGGTCAGCGTCATCGTGCCGATCACGATGCCGACCAGCGCGCAGGCCACGCCCACCGGCAGCGCGGTCTTGGCCCCGTCGGCCAGGCTGTCCACGCAGATGCGCAGCGTCTCGCGCCCGCCCCTGGTGAAGGCGTTGACCGCGATCAGCCCCAGCACCAGCAGCCCGACATAAGGCATGGAGTATTTGATGTCCTGGCTGAAGATCCAGGCGCAGGCCAGCCCCAGCCCGATCCAGACGACGGACCGCGTGACCACCGAGGGCAGCCCCAGCGCCACCGACCCCCCCAGGATCAGCACGATGGTCAGCGCAAGCCCGATGGTGCCCGCATAAAGCGGCGTCGTGCCGGAAAACAGCAGCCAGACCAGCACCGCCAGCGGCAGGATCAGATACCAGCTCTCGCGCAGCGCGGCACGGGGCGAGGGCAGCTGGTCCTTCGGCATCCCGGTCAGGCCGCGGCGCCCGGCCTCGAGATGGACCATCCAGAAGGCAGCGCCGAAATACAGGATCGCCGGGATCAGCGCGGCCTTGACGATTTCCACGTAAGGAACGCCCAAAGTCTCGGCCATGATGAAGGCGACCGCGCCCATGACCGGCGGCATGAGCTGCCCGCCCATGGAAGCCGTCGCCTCGACCCCGCCCGCGAAGGCCGGGCGATAGCCGAAGCGCTTCATCAGGGGGATGGTGAACTGCCCGGTGGTCACGACATTGGCCACGCCAGACCCCGAGATCGTCCCCATCAGCCCCGAGGACACCACCGCCACCTTGGCCGGCCCGCCCAGCAGATGCCCGACCAGCCCCAGCGACACATCGGTGAACAGCTTGATCATCCCGGCCTTTTCAAGAAAGGCTCCGAACAGGATGAACAGGAAGATATAGCTGGAACTGACATAGATCGGGATGCCGTAGATGCCTTCGGTCCCATAGGCCATATGCTCGATCACCTGGCCGAAGTCATAGCCGCGATGATCCAGCGGCGGCGGCAGGTACTGCCCGAAAAAGCAATAGGCCAGGAACGCGCCTGCGATGATCGGCAGGGCGATGCCCATTTCGGCCCAGGCCGCCAGGAACACCGTGACCAGCGCCACCACGCCCATCGCCAGGTCCAGCCGGGTCGGATCGCCCGCCCGGATCAGCAGCGGCTCGTATTCGATCCACTGATAGGCGGCGACCGCCACCCCGGCCAGCGCCAGGGCCCAGGCGGCGCCCTGTACCGTGGGGCCCGCGCGCCGCGCCAGCGCAATCAGCGGAAACGTCAGCAGCAGCAGAAAGCCCACATGCACCGCGCGGACGATCTGGCTGGGCAGGTCCACGAAATGCGCGGCCGTCGCGACCTGGAACAGGGAAAACGCGACCGCGATGGCCCACAAGAGCCGCCCCTGCGTCCCTGTGGGAAAGCTTTCGGCCAGGGGATCGTGGATCGCCAGATCCTGCGCGTCCCGCGGCAGGAGATGAGGGTGATCCGGGTCCTGCGCCGAGGCCGCCTTGCGTGGATCATCGGGGAAGGTCATCGTTTGCCTGCCGGAAGCTGTATGCGGGACAAGATGCCCCGGCGCATGGCCGCGCCGGGGTGGAACGGGCGGCGCCGGGACAGCTTACTTCAGGATGCCGGCTTCGCGATAGTAGCGTTCGGCCCCCGGATGCAGCGGAATCGGCAGGTTTTCGGCCGCCTTCGCCGGGTCCATCGCATTGGCGGCCGCATGGGCCGCCTTCAGCATGTCGAGGTTTTCGAACATCAGCTTCGTCATCTGATAGACGGTTTCTTCCGGCACCTCGTCATGCGTCACCAGGATGTTGGTGATGGCGGCGGTCGGCACATCGGCGTCCTGGCCCTGATAGGTGCCGGCCGGGATCGTCGCCGCGTGATAGGCGCTGCCCAGCTTGCCCACCAGATCGGCCGGGATCGGCACAACCGTGATCGCGGCCGAGGTCGCCAGGTCCTTCAGCGACGCGACCCCCAGCCCCGCCGATTGCAGCGTGGCGTCGAGCTGGCGGTTCTTCATCAGTTCGACCGACTCGGCGAAGGGCAGGTATTCGACCTTGCCCAGATCGTCATAGGTCATGCCCGCGGCGCCCAGGATGGCGCGGGCGTTCAGTTCGGTTCC
>CALLYR010000049.1 GCA_937859005.1 uncultured Paracoccus sp.
CTCGGCCCGACTGCGGGTCAGCATCCGCAGCGTCGGCAGGCGTTCGGCCAGACGGTCGGGGTCGCGGTACAGCCGCAGCGTCGCCTCGACCGCCGCAAGCCGGATCTTGTCCAGCCGCAGCGCGCGTTTCAGCGGATTGCGGTTGATGCGCGCGATCAGGTCGGCGCAACCGACGATGAAGCCCGCCTGCGGTCCCCCCAGCAGCTTGTCGCCGGAAAAGGTCACGATGTCGGCGCCCTCGGCCACCGCCTGCGCCACGGTGGGTTCCGCGGGCAGGCCCCAGCGCGTCATGTCCACCAGCGTGCCGGACCCGAGGTCGTTCATCATCGGCAGCCCGGCCTCATGGGCAATGGCCGCGACCTCGGGCGCGGGGACGGCGTGGGTGAAGCCTTCGATGCGATAATTCGACGGATGCACCTTCATCAGCAGCGCCGTCCGGTCCGACAGCGCCGCGCGATAGTCGCGGGGATGGGTGCGGTTGGTGGTGCCCACCTCGACCAGGCGGACGCCGGCGCGCGCCATGATGTCGGGGATTCGGAAGGCGCCGCCGATTTCCACCAGTTCCCCGCGCGAGACCACGGCCTCGCGCCCCTCGGCCAGCGCGTTCAGGGTCAAAAGGACGGCAGCGGCGTTGTTGTTCACGACGGTCGCGGATTCGGCGCCGGTCAGATCGCAGATCAGCCCGCGCACCAGATCGTCGCGCTCGCCCCGCCGGCCCGTGTCCAGATCATATTCCAGCGCGGCCGGGTGGCGCATGGCCGCGACCGCCGCCTCGATCGCGGCTTCGGCCAGCACGGCGCGGCCCAGATTGGTGTGCAGCACCGTGCCGGTCAGGTTCAGGACCGGGCGCAGGCGGCTGATCGTGCCGCGGTCCAGGACGGCTGCGGCTTCGGCGCAGATCGCATCCAGGTTTGCGGCTTCGGCGCCTGCGCGGATGGCGTCGCGGGCGATGTCCAGCGCCGCGCGCAGCGCATCGGTCGCGGCGCTGCGGCCATGGCGTTCGACCAGGCGGCAGCCCGCATCCGCGGACAGCAGCCGATCCACCGAGGGCAGGGCGCGCAGCCCTTCCATCAGTAACCGATCAGGAAGGGGTCGATACCGGCCCGGCGCCACTTGCCGTCCCGCAGCAGCGCATCGAGGCCAAGGCTCGCCACGTCGTCGGCGACCGGGTCCAGCGACGGGTTGTCGTGCTGGGCCATCTGCTTGAACCAGGCCCCGCATGCGTCGCAGGTTTCGGCCTTGATCTGCGCGGTGCCCGAGCCGTCATCGACCGACTGGAAGCCGATGCCCTTGGTGGACCCGCAACTCAGGCATTTCACCCGCACCTCGTTCCACAGGGTCTGGCAGCCCGCACAGGCCGCATAGCGCGTCCCTTCGGCCCCCATGACGCCGGTGATGATCGACGACACCGGACGCCCGCCGCAGCAGGGGCAGACGCCGGTGCGAACAGGGACAAGCTGGTCCGCGTCCAGCATGGCCGCCAGCCGCGCCAGATGGACCTGCACGGCGGCGGCCACGAACAGATGCGGCGCGGCGCTGTCGGCGGGGACGGCATCGTCCAGCACATTGCCGATGACCCATGCCCGATCCTCGGCCGTGGCGGCGACCAGCGCGTCCAGGGCGAGACGGGCCTGCGCTGGCATCTCGATCACGGACGCCTCGCGCAGCAGCGCGTTCAGCGTTTCGCCCAGCAGCGGATCATGAATCAGCGCGTGGCGGTCGATGGGCGGCATCCGCGACGACCGGGCCAGCGCCACCCGGTCGGCATCCGGCGGGGTTACTGCGGGCAGGGCTTCGACCAGTTGCGCCTGGATGCGCGACAGATCCGCCAGAAACCGCAGATAAGGGGCCAGCCGTGAATCCTGCGCCAGAAATTCGAACCGCGCCGCCCGCTGCGAAAACAGCCGCGCGGGTTTGGGCAGAATGGCCAACGGCGGCGTCGGAACGCCGCCGATCATGTCGGGCCGTACTTGAACGTCCTGCGTCATCTTTCCCCCGTCGGGCCGTACCGGCCACGTCGGGGGTCACTCTGCCGGATCGACCTTCTGGCGTCCAGCCAGTTCGCGCAGCCATTTGCGGTGGTGCCGCCATGCCCAGCCGCCGGACACATTGCCGGTGGTCATGGCCGACAGCGTGCCACGCGTCCAGATGGCCGCGAAGACATGGATGATGAAGGTCAGCAGCATCAGCACCGCGGCGATGGAATGGACCAGCATCGCCATCCGACGGGTCGGGATCGTGACCAGTCCGCCAAAGAACTGTTCCCAGATCATGATTCCGCTCACGATCAGGATCACGATCAGCCAGAACATCGACCAGAAGATCATCTTCTGGCCCATGTTGTATTTGCCGACCTCTGGCAGGCGCTCCTCGTTGCCCGCCACCACATCGCCGATGCGTTCTGCCCAGACCAGATCCTCGCGCCGCGGGATGTTGTAGCGCACGAGTTGCAGGAACAGCAGCAGGAAGCTGAACACCAGAACCACACCGATGAAGGGATGGATCCAGCGCGTCGTCTGACCGCCTCCGAACAGCCCGGTCAGCCAGTAAAGCGACGGGTGGAACAGCGCGAATCCCGACAGCGCCAGCAGGATCAGGCAGGCCGCCGTGAGCCAGTGGTTCGCGCGGGTCCAGCCGCGATAGCGGTTCACCTCGACCGGATCGGTGGACACGATCCGGTCGCCGGGTTCGGAATAGACACGTTCGGAATGGACAGGGGTGGCCATTTACACCTGCTCCTGCTGCGGTGGGGGAACGGGCTGGCCGGCGGCGGCGCGATCGACCAGTTCCTCGGCCTGTTCCTCATCCTGGGCCGTGACCTCGCTGCGGCTGAACAGCCCCATGACCACGCTGCCGACCGCCGCCAGACCGATCGCCGCAAGGCCCACGGTCTTGGTCGGACCCTTCCAGCCCTGCACCACCGAGGAGATCTTCGGATCTTCCGGCAGGTGGTTATAGATCCCCGGCTTGTCGGCGTGATGCAGCACATACATCACATGGGTGCCGCCCACGCCGTCCGGGTCGTAAAGCCCGGCGTTGGCATAGCCGCGCGATTTCAGATCCTCGATCCGGTCGGCGGCATGGGCCTTCATGTCCTCCTTGGTGCCGAAGACGATGGCCTGGGTCGGGCAGGCCTTGGCGCAGGCCGGCCCCTGACCCACCGCCACCCGGTCCGAACACAGCGTGCATTTATAGGCGACATGCGTGGTCTTGCTGATGCGCGGGATGTCGAAGGGACAGCCCGACACGCAATAGCCGCAGCCGATGCAGTTCTCGTGGATGAAATCCACGATGCCGTTCGAATACTGCACGATCGCGCCGGGCGCCGGGCAGGCCTTGAGGCAGCCCGGATCGGCGCAATGCATGCAGCCGTCCTTGCGGATCAGCCATTCGAAATCGCCGGTGTCCGGGTTGTCGTATTCCGAAAACCGCATCAGCGTGAACATGTCGGGGGTCAGGTCGTGGGGGTTTTCGTAAACCCCCACGTTCGTCTCGATTTCCGGGAAGGTGTCGTTCCATTCCATGCAGGCCGCCTGGCAGGCCTTGCAGCCGATGCATTTGGACACATCGATCAGCTTGGCGACCGGGGTCAGCTGGCGCGGGTTTTCCGCGACCGGCCCGCCCGCCGACGAACGGATGACATCGCCCTGGCCCAGATTGGCGGGCATGGGCTGGACCGGCGGGTTGGCGACCGCGGTGCGGGGGCTGTCCGCGCCGGGCGCGGGGCTGGTGGTGGTCACGACACGGCCTCCCCTGTGGCGGGTTCGATGTTGACGAGGAACGCCTTGAATTCGGGCGTTTCC
>CALLYR010000050.1 GCA_937859005.1 uncultured Paracoccus sp.
CGAAGCCCCAGGCGGCAACCGCATCGCCCACCCCGATGTCGAAGGCCCCGCCCGACGCGCGCCCGATCGCCAGCGCCGACTGCAGCACCGCCATCAGCCCGTCCGGCAATTCCACCCATGCGCGGGGCGCTGCGCGATTCAGCCGCATCAGGTCGCTGTCCGGTTTCCAGTTCGACATCTGCGCATCGACCCGGTCCACGGCGGCCTGCAGCGCGCCCCGCACCGGGGCCGGGTCGAAGCCCGCTGCCGCATGGAACAGCGCCGACCAGCGCGTGCCCATGGTCGGGCCGTTCAGCGCGTGGCGGGCGCGGTCAGTAAACGTCTTCGGCATAGCGTCCCTCGGCTTTCAGCATGGCGGGGGTCAGCCCGGCGGGGGCGAGGATGTCGGCCAGGGCGGCGGTCACGCCCGCGGCCATGTCGCGCCCGCCGCAGACCATGATCCGCGCGCCCTCCTCGATCAGCACCCGCAGCTTTTCGCCGTCCCGGCGCAGGGCATCCTGCACATGGGCGCGCGACGCGGTGCGGGAACAGGCGGTGGACAGGCTGTCCAGCCGTCCGTCATCGGTCCACCGGGCCAGTTCGGCGCCATACAGGAAATCGCTGTCGGGATGGCGGATGCCGAACCACAGATGCATCGGGCGGCGGGCGAGATTGGCGCGGATGAACCCGGCCAGCGGCCCGACCCCGGTGCCCGCGCCGATCAGGATCAGCGGCGCGCGGTCCCGGCCGGGGCGGAAATCGGGATTGGGGCGCAGGAAGGCGCGCATCGGCTCGCCCGGCTGCAGCGCCATCAGCTGCCCCGAACACAGGCCGCCCGGATGCTTGCGCACCGCGATTTCCGCAAAACCGTCGCCGCTGCCGGACGCCAGCGAATAGAACCGCGGCACCGCCGAGCCTTCGGGCAGGATGCCCAGCAGATCGCCCGCGGCAAAGCGGAACCCCCGCCCGGTCAGGCGCTGCCACAGGCTGCGCGGCGGCAGCGCGAACCGCAGGATCGCCGTCGGGGCCTGCACCCGCTCGCCATATTCCCGGCGGGACACCAGCGTCAGGCTGTCGGTGCGCGGCAGGACCGGCTGATGGGCCAGTTCCAGCCGCAGGCCGAGCGCCGCGCCGAAATCCCGGCCCCAGCGGGCGAAATCCTGCGGCGACTGGCGGTCGATCCGGTCCATCGGCAGAAGCATCCGCCAGCCCCTG
>CALLYR010000051.1 GCA_937859005.1 uncultured Paracoccus sp.
GGATCAGGCGCGTCATGGGGCGCGATTTCGTGGACAATGCGATGCCGATCGATGCAGAGCGCGACGGGCTGCGGCTGACGGGACTTGCGGCGCTGCCCACATATTCCCGGGGCGCGGCGGTGGCGCAGCATCTGTATGTCAATGGACGGCCGGTGCGGGACAAGCTGCTGACCGGGGCGCTGCGGGCGGGCTATCTCGATGTTCTGGCGGCGGGGCGTCATCCGGCGGCGGTGCTGTATCTGGACTGCGACCCGCAAGAGGTGGATGTGAACGTCCACCCCGCCAAGGCCGAGGTGCGGTTCCGCGAACCCGGCGCCGCGCGCGGGCTGGTGGTCGCGGCGCTGCGCCATGCAATGGCGGGGGCGGGGCACCGCGCCTCGTCGACGGGGGGTGCTGCGGTGCTGGCGGCGGCGCGGGCAGAGCCTTCGACCCCGATGCTGCGCCTCGCGCCCCTGCCGTCCGCGCAGGCGCGCGCGGCGGCCTGGACTGCGCAGGCCCCCGCCGGGACCCCGCCCGGCTTTGCCGAGGCGAGCGGCCGGGTCGAACCGATGGCCGGACCGGACGACGATGCCCCCCTGGGCGCGGCGCGCGCCCAGTTGCATGAAAACTGGATCGTCGCCCAGACGCGGGACGGCATCGTGATCGTGGACCAGCACGCCGCCCATGAACGGCTGGTCTATGAGCGGCTGAAGGCGCAGGCGGCATCCGCCCGCGTCCCCGCGCAGGCGCTGCTGATCCCGGAAATCGTGGAACTGGAGGGCGACGCCGCCGCCCGCATCCTGGCCGCTGCCGAGGATCTGGCCCGGCTGGGCCTGGTGGTCGAACCCTTCGGCCCCGGTTGCGTCGTGGTGCGCGAACTGCCGGCAGTGCTTGGCCGCACGGACGCGCGCGCCCTGCTGCGCGACATCGCCGACGACCTGGCTGAACATGGCGCGTCCGACCGGCTGCAGGGGCGGATCGATGCGGTGCTGTCGTCGATGGCCTGCCACGGATCGGTCCGGTCGGGGCGGCGCATGACCGGCGACGAAATGAATGCCCTGCTGCGCGAGATGGAACGCACGCCCCGGTCGGGCCAGTGCAACCACGGGCGGCCCACCTGGGTCGAACTGAAGCTTTCGGACATCGAGCGGCTGTTCGGGCGCTGATTGACGCCCGGTCCCCTTGGGGCGACAACCGGGGAAAAGGGGGGATGCCATGCTGGACATCAGCGCCGACAAGATCGCCTTCGTCATCATCCGCGCACGCGACTATGACCAGCGCGGCGACCGCCGCGACGCTGCCGTCGCCCATGAGCTGCGCGACTTCATCGCCGATCTGAACGACGACGAACAGGCGGCGCTGGTGGCAGTCATGTGGATCGGACGCGGCACCTTCGACGCGGGCGACCTGGACGAGGCCATGGCCACAGCCCGCGCGGAAAGGACCACGCCGACCGAGGATTACCTGATGGGCGATCCCCGGCTGGCCGACCATCTGGAGGCGGGGATGGAGGCGCTGGGCCTGTCCTCGGACAGCGCCGAGGACGACCTGCTGAGTTGCTGACCCCTC
>CALLYR010000052.1 GCA_937859005.1 uncultured Paracoccus sp.
GCCCTCGCGCGCGGGCGCCAGCAGGGCCGCGGGGTTGTCGGGCAGCTCGCCCGGATAAAAGGCCGCCTGCCGCCCGTCCATCAGCGTGCCGCGCACGGCGGGCAGCTCCTCGCCCCCCTCGCGGATGATCTCCTCGGTCGTGGTGCGCAGCGCGGCGATGGCCATGGCCTCGGTGCGCGCGCCCTGGAAATCGGCGCGGTCGCGGGCCTCGCGCAGCATGGCGGTCAGGATGTTGGTCAGCCGCTGGTGCTGGACATGGTGCAGATGGTCGGCCTTGGTCGCGGCGAACAGGATGCGTTCGACCCGGCGCGTGCCCAGAAGCTGCGCCAGCCATCCCGCCCGGCCGGGGCGGAAGGCCGACAGGATGTCGGCCATGGCGCGGCGCATGTCCTCGACCGCCCGCGGGCCTGCGTGGATGGCGCCGAGGACATCGACCAGCACCACCTGCCGGTCGATGCGGGCGAAATGGTCGCGGAAGAAAGGCCGCACCACCCGCGACTTGTAGGCATCGAAACGGCGCTCGAACTCGCGGTAAAGGGCCGTGCGCCTGGCCTCGGGCGCGGGCAGGGGCGCAAAGGTCAGCGCGGGCGAGCCCTCCAGTTCCCCCGGCAGCAGGAACCGCCCCGGCGTGCAGTCGGAAAAGCCCGCCGCGCGCGACTGCGCCAGATGCGCGGTATAGGCGGCCGTCAGCCGCTGCGCGGTGGGTTCGTCGAACCGCGCCTCGGGGTCCAGTCGTCCCAGTTCGGTCTGGAACGCGGCCGCGCCCGGGCGGCCTTCCATCCGCTCCAGCACCTCGGCCGACCATTCGGCGAAGGTCTTGTCCATCAGCCGCAGGTCCAGCAGCCATTCGCCGGGGTAATCCACGATGTCCAGATGCAGGCTCTGCACGCCCCGCAGGCCCCCCAGCCAGCCGCGCGGCTGCAGGCGCAGCGACACCCGCAGCTCGCTGACGTGCCGCGTGCCTTCGGGCCAGTGCGGATCGGGACCGGTCAGGGCGGCCAGGTGGCGCTCGTATTCGAAACGCGGCACAGTGTCGTCGGGCTGCGGCTGCAGCCAGGCCGCGCGGATGGTGCCGTCGGCGGCGGCGCGCAAGGCGGGCATCCGGCCGCGATCCAGCAGATTGGCGACAAGCGAGGTGATGAACACCGTCTTGCCCGCGCGCGACAGCCCCGTGACTCCCAGCCGGATCACCGGATCGGACAGCCCCAGCCCGCGCATCAGGCTGTCTGCGGTATCGGACAGGCCCATCGGTCCCCCATGAAATCAACGGCCTGTCAGATAGGCGCACAAAGGCCCAACGGCCAGAGGTGACTTCGGGTTCAGTCGGGAAACAATCCGGTGTCCTGTCTGCGCCCGCTGGTCCAGCCCCCGGTTTCGCGGCAAGAGGCGGGAATGAACCAGCCCTTGCCCATCGACGATGCTCTCCCCGCCCTGCGCGCTGCGCTGGCGGACCACGGCCGCGCGGTGCTGATGGCACCTCCCGGCGCGGGCAAGACGACGCGGGTGCCCCTGGCCGTGCTGGACCTGATCCCCGGCCGGATCGTCATGCTGGAACCCCGCCG
>CALLYR010000053.1 GCA_937859005.1 uncultured Paracoccus sp.
CGGCACGGACGCCGCAGGGCCCGGACCAATCCAGGCCGAACCGGCCAGCACGGTCCGGCCGCCGCCGAGGATCGCCACAATGATCGAACTGCTGATTTCCGCCTGCCTGGCGACCGCCCCCGAATGCCGGGAATTCTCGCTTCTCCTTGACGCCCGCGAGGTCTCGCTCATGACCTGCAGGCTCACCGGGCAGTTCGTCATCGCGCCCTGGCAGCAGGACCATCCGGAATGGACGGTCCAGGGATGGACCTGCCGCCTTCCCGAACAGCGCAAGGTCGCGCTGTAAGGGACGGGCAGTCTTGCAGGCTGGCCGTTCTGGGCCGTGCATCGGCCTGCACGTCCCGGCTGGACGGCGCGCGGCGCACGCACCTGCCGGATGTTCAGTTCCCGATCCAGCCCGCAACCGACAGACCTTCGGCCACCCGGTCGGCCATGCGCCCGCACCGGACGCCAGCAAAGGGAAACACGGCGTCGAAGTCCCCTTCCAGCCGCGCCTGCAGCGCCCGCCGCAGCAGCCGGCGTGCCCGGAACAGCCGCGTCTTGACCGTGATCGGGTTCAGCGACAGATCGCGCGCGATGTCCTGAACGCTCAGCCCCTCGGCCTCGCGCAGCAGAAAGACCAGCCGCAGATCGGAGGGCAGATCGGCCACGGCCGTTTCCAGAAAGGCGCGCACCTCGCTGCGCCCCAGGGCCGCGTCCGCGGCTTCCGGGTGGCGGCCCGGAAAGTCGATGATCTCCGCCTGTGCGGCCGCTGGCTCGGCCACCGTGTCGTATTCCTCTAGCGGACGGGCCGCGCGGCGGCGCATCAGCGCCGCGTTGATCGCGATCCGGGTGATCCAGGTGGAAAACCGTGCCGTGCCCTGGAAACTGTCCAGATGCGTGAAGGCCGACAGCCAGGCGTCCTGCACCACGTCCTCGGCCTCGGCATCACTCTCGACGATGCCGCGCGCCACCCGGAACAGGCGGCGATTGAGCCGCCGGACAAGTTCGCGGACGGCGGCCTCGTCGCGCAGGCGGGCGGCGGCGACCAGCGCCGCCTCGGACCGGGCCTGAACGTCGTCGTATCGGGGCCGGGCGGTTTTCTGAAGCATCTCACATCTCGGGCATGACAGCGCCTTGCGCCAGGATGGTTTCGACAGAAGGGAATGCGGCCAGCGCCACCGGCGGCACGTCGTCCGAATC
>CALLYR010000054.1 GCA_937859005.1 uncultured Paracoccus sp.
GCGCCAATGAAAGGATGCCCCATGCTGCGCCCGTTTCCGCCCCATCTGCTGAATGACGACGACGATGACGACGACGATGACGAGCCGCGGCAGGACCGTCAGCAGGGCGAGGAACTGGGCCTTCCGCAAAGCCCCGCCATCGACAAGCTGTATTTCCGTTCGCGCACGGTGATCGTGGCCGGCACCATCAACGACAAGCTCGCGCAGCGCACCGTGTCGCATCTGCTGGCGCTGGCCGAGGACAGCGACAAGCCGATCAACATGCTGATCTCGTCGCCCGGCGGCCATGTCGAATCCGGCGACATGATCCATGACGTGATCAAGTTCATCCGTCCGACCGTGCGCACCATCGGCTCGGGCTGGGTGGCGTCGGCGGGCGCGCTGATCTTCGTCGGCGCGGAACGGGAAAACCGCTTCTGCCTGCCCAATACGCGCTTCCTGATCCACCAGCCCTCGGGCGGGATCGGCGGCACTTCGTCGGACATGATGATCCAGGCCGAACAGGTCCGGCTGATGCGCGACCGCCTGAACCAGATCTTTGCCGATGCCACCGGCCAGCCGGTCGAGCGGATCGAGAAGGACACCCAGCGCGACTTCTGGCTGAACACGCAGGAAGCGCTGGATTACGGCCTGCTGCGCCGCGTGATCCGCAGCGTGGATGACCTGAAGTGACGCCCTCGGGGCGCGGGCGCCTGCGCCCCGCCCCGCCCCGTCTCGCCGACCGCGGCAGCGCCCGCGCCGCGCCGACTCTTGCCCTGGTCCGGCCGCCCCGGCCTGTCCATTCGTGGCAGAAGACCGGCTTTGCGATTGCCGTCCGGCTGCCGAAGTCCTTTCATCGGCCCGGCCCTGCGGGGGCGACGTTTCACGACACGACGGAAGGACTGACGGATGACGCTTGAAACCCTCTCGGAAAATCGCTGCTTCGGCGGGACGCAAGGTGTCTATCGCCATCGCAGCCAGGCGACGGGCACGGACATGACCTTTGCCGTCTATCTGCCGCCCGAGGCAGCGGACGGCCCGGTCCCGGTCCTGTGGTATCTGTCGGGCCTGACCTGCACCCATGAAAACGCCATGACCAAGGCCGCGGGACAGCAATGGGCGGCTGAATCGGGAATCGCGCTGGTATTCCCCGACACCTCGCCCCGCGGCGAGGGCGTGGCCGATGACGAGGCCTATGACCTGGGAAAGGGCGCGGGCTTTTACGTCAATGCGACCCAGGATCCCTGGAAGCCGCATTTCCGCATGTGGGATTACATCGTCGAGGAGTTGCCGGGCGTCCTGTTCGACAATTTCGCGCTGGATCGCGAGGCGCAGGGCATCACCGGCCATTCCATGGGCGGGCACGGCGCGCTGACCATCGCGATGACCCATCCCGACCGCTATCGCAGCGTGTCGGCCTTTGCCCCGATCGCCAACCCGACCGAATCGGATTGGGGGCGCAAGCAGTTCACCGCCTATCTGGGCGAGGATCGCGAAACCTGGCGGCCGCATGATTCGTCGCTGCTGATGGCGGAACGCGGCTTTCCGGGCGAGGTGCTGATCGACCAGGGCGCGCAGGACCAGTTCCTTGACCTGCTGAAGCCGGAAACTCTGTCCCATGCGATGGCGCAGCGGCGCCAGCCCGGCTGGTTCCGCATGCAGCCCGGCTATGACCACAGCTATTACTTCGTGCAAAGCTTCATGGGCGACCATGTGCTGTGGCACGCGGAACGGCTGTCCTGATGCAGGGGACCGGCGGCGGATTGCCGAATCTTCCCGCCGGCCTTCCCAGATTCCCTAAGACTTTCCGGTGATGCCCCCGGCGGCGCAGTTGACGCAAGGCACCTGACAGCCAACGCTTTCTTGGGGGTAAGCGTCCACCCGCCGCAGCGCAGGACGCAGCCAAGGGGAGGAAATCATGAAATATATCCTGAAAGGCGCGACCGCGATGCTGATGCTTTCGGGCACGGCCGCGCTGGCCAACGACAGTGTGACCCAGGCCATTGCCAATCCGGCGCAATGGGCGATCCAGACGGGTGATTACGCCAATACCCGCTATTCCACGCTGGACCAGATCAACCGCGACAACGTCAAGGATCTGCGCGTCGCCTGGATGTTCTCGACCGGGGTGCTGCGGGGGCACGAAGGCTCGCCCCTGGTGATCGGGGACATCATGTATGTCCACACCCCTTTTCCGAACAATGTCTTCGCGCTGGATCTGAACAACGACGGCAGGATCCTGTGGCGTTATGAGCCGCAGCAGGACCCCAATGTGATCGCGGTGATGTGCTGCGATACGGTGAATCGCGGCCTCGCCTATGCCGAGGGGATGGTCCTGCTGTCCCAGGCCGACACCACCGTGGTCGCGCTGGACGCCCAGACGGGTCAGCCGAAATGGTCGACCAAGGTCGGCGATCCCGCCATCGGCGAGACGCTGACCGCCACCGTCATGCCGGTCAAGGACAAGGTCATGGTCGGCATCTCGGGCGGTGAATACGGGGTGCGCGGGCGCATGACCGCGCTGAACCTCGCCGATGGCCAGGTGGCGTGGAAGGCCTATTCGACCGGACCCGACGAGGAGATGCTGGTCGATCCCGAAAAGACCACGCATCTGGGCAAGCCGATCGGCAAGGACAGCTCGCTCAACAGCTGGGAAGGCGATCAATGGAAGATCGGCGGCGGCCCCATCTGGGGCTGGTTCTCGTATGACCCGGAACTGGACCTGATCTATTACGGCACCGGCAACCCCTCGACCTGGAACCCGTCGCAGCGGCCCGGCGACAACCGCTGGTCGATGACGATCATGGCCCGGGACCCGGACGACGGGATGGCCAAGTGGCTCTATCAGATGACGCCCCATGACGAATGGGACTTCGACGGCGTCAACGAGATGATCCTGACCGACCAGGACTTCGATGGCCAACAGCGCAAGCTGCTGACCCATTTCGACCGCAACGGCTTTGGCTATACGCTGGACCGCGAGACGGGCGAGCTGCTGGTGGCGAAGAAGTTCGACCCGGCCGTCAACTGGGCGACCGAGGTCGTGATGGACCCGAACAGCGACCAGTATGGCCGGCCGCAGGTGGTGGCCCAGTATTCGACCGAACAGAACGGCGAGGACACCAACTCGACCGGCATCTGCCCGGCAGCCCTGGGGTCCAAGGATCAGCAGCCCGCCGCCTTCTCACCGAAAACCAACCTGTTCTATGTGCCGACGAACCACGTCTGCATGGACTATGAACCGTTCCGCGTGGCCTATACCGCGGGTCAGCCCTATGTCGGCGCCACCCTGTCGATGTATCCGGCCCCGAACAGCCACGGCGGCATGGGCAACTTCATCGCCTGGGACAACGTCAAGGGCGAGATCAAGTGGTCGAACCCTGAACAGTTTTCGGTCTGGTCGGGCGCGCTGGCGACGGCGGGCGACGTGGTCTTCTATGGCACGCTGGAAGGCTATCTGAAGGCGATCGACGCCGAAACCGGCAAGGAGCTTTACCGCTTCAAGACGCCTTCGGGCGTGATCGGCAACGTCATGACCTATGAACACCGGGGCAAGCAGTATGTCGGCATCCTGTCCGGTGTGGGCGGCTGGGCCGGGATCGGCCTGGCGGCGGGCCTGACCAATCCGAACGAAGGCCTGGGCGCCGTGGGCGGCTATGCCGCGCTGTCGGATTACACCGAACTGGGCGGCCAGCTGACGGTGTTCGAACTGCCCGGCGAAGGCGACACGGCCGCTGCGGCTCCGGGCGTGGAAACCGCGGCTGCACCTGCAGATGCCGCTGCGGCCCCGGTGGCGGCTGCACCCGCGGCGGGCGCCACCCCGTCCGATCCCTCGGCCCCGGCCGAAGGTCTGGGCGCGGGCAAGTCCACCGCCACCGGCGCCGTCCCGATGGAGCCTGAGGCCGACGCCGGCACGGCTCCGGCCTCCAACTGACGCCTGCCGCGCAGGGCAGCTTGCCCTGACGACACGCATCCGCACGCGCCCCGGGGATCACCTCGGGGCGTTCCATGCGGGACCAAGCCGGATAAGGGAGGATCTGGATAAATGAAGACCATCACGACGGCCGCAGCCCTGCTGGCCCTGTCGCTTGCCACCGCCGCCACGGCGCAGACTGCCGGCGCGCCCGCAGGAACGGACGCCGCCGGTGCCGGGCGCGCGCAGACCAGCACCGAAATGAAGGTGAACGCCGCAGGTTCGGCCGTCGCAACCGGCCTGCAGGTCGCGCCGGGCCAGATGATCGGCACCGCTGCGGGCAAGGGCACCGGGGCGGCGGGCATGGACCTGACTGCCGACCACATGGAAAACGGGCGCTGGTACAATGCCGAGGGCATCCCGGTCTTCAAGATCGAGGACGGCGTCGTCGATTACGCGACATTCTCCGGCTATCGCCGCTATCACGCGGAATGTCACGTCTGCCACGGCCCGGACGGCGAGGGGTCCACCTATGCCCCGGCGCTGAAGGATTCCGTCGTGAACGGAATGGATTACTATACCTATATGGAAATCGTCGCGTCGGGCAAACAGAACGTGAATGTGGCGGCAAATCTGGTGATGCCCGCCTTCGGCACGAACAGGAACGTCTGGTGCTATGCGGACGACATATATATCTATCTTCTGGCGCGCGGCACCGGCAGCATTCCCCGCGGACGCCCCGCGCAGAAAGCCGACAAATCCCCCGAATTCATGGCGCAGGAAGATTCCTGCATGAGCGGATGAGCAGGCTCGGCCTGATGGCGGCGCTAGCCTTTCTGGCGGCCGCGCCTGCGGCGGCTCAGGTGGCCGATCTGCGCTCGCACAGCGCGTTCCGCGTCTGCGCCGATCCCGCCGCGGTGCCGATGTCGTCACAGGACGGCAGCGGCTTTGAAAACCGCCTGGCGGGACTTTTTGCCCAGCGGCTGGGCCTGCCCGTCGAATATGCCTGGTTTCCGCAAGGGACGGGTTTCATCCGCAAGACCCTGCGGGCGGGACTGTGCGATGTGGTCATCGGCTATGCCCAGGGGGACGAGCTGGTGCAGAACACCAACCATTACTACACCTCGGTCTATGGCATCGTGACGCGCCGCGACGGCCCGCTGGCGGATGTGGAGCGCCTGACCGACCCGGCGCTGAAGGGACGCAATCTGGGCGTGGTGGCAGGCACGCCGCCGGCTTCGCATATGGCGCGGGCGGGACTGGCCAAGGACATGCGCGGCTGGGACCTGTTCGTGGACCGGCGGGTGGAAAACCCGGTGGGCGACATGCTGCAGGGGGTGCGCGGCGGCACGCTGGACGCAGCCGTGCTGTGGGGGCCGCTGGCCGGTCCGCTGGTCAAGGACGACCCCGATCTGCAATTCGCTCCCCTGCTGCACGAGGAAGGGGCGCCGCGTCTGTATTACCGCATCACCATGGGGGTGCGGCCGGGAGAACAGGAATGGAAGCGCCAGCTGAACAGCCTGATCCGCCGCAACCAGGCCGAGATCGATGCCATCCTGCACGAGGCCGGGGTGCCGCTGGTCGATGACTACGGCAAGGCGATGATGCCGTGATCCGCGCGCCCGCCCTGCTTGCAGCCTTACCATGGCGAACCCTATCGCGCGCCGGTACCCGATACGCTGGCCGGGGCCACGGTTCTGGACGCCGCCGGAACCGCCGACTGGCAGGCGCGCGGGGCCGTGCTGATCGACGTGCTGCCGCAGATCCGCAAGCCCGAGGGCCTGCCCCCCGGCACGATCTGGCGCCCGCCCGGCCATGACACCCTTGCCGGTGCCGTCTGGCTGCCCGGCACAGGCTATGACCGGCTGGCTCCGGCGGACGAGGCGGGCTTTGCCGCCGCGCTGGACAGGCTGGCCCGCGGCGACAAGGCCGCGCCGCTGGTGTTCTTCTGCAAGGCCGACTGCTGGATGAGCTGGAATGCCGCCAAACGCGCGCTGTCCTTCGGCCATACTCAGGTCGGCTGGTTTCCCGGCGGCACCGACGACTGGCTGGCAGAGGGGCGCGACATGGAACCCGCCGTCCCGCCGCAGCCCTGAACGCTCAGGACTCTGGGCCGACGAAGATTCCGAAGGACCGCGGGCCATCGGGTACGGCGATCACGTCCACGACCGTTTCGGCAGCGGCGTCGATGATCGTCAACTCGTTGGTGTCCCAGTTGGCCACCGCCAGACGGCGGCTGTCGGACAGTGCCACGATCCCTTCGGGATAGTCGCCGACCGCGATGCTGCCGGTGGGGGACAGGCTGTCCGGGTCGAACACCGTCACGGTTGCTGCATACTGATCCGTCACGAAGCCCTTGCCCGCGGCAAAGGCCACGCCATAGGGGTGGTCGCCCGTGGACACCGTTCCCACGACCGCCCCCGTCGCGGCATCCACCACGGTCACGCTGCGCGACTGCACGTCGGTCGTCCAGAACCGCCCGTCATGAAAGGCCACGGCATAAGGATGGCTGCCCGTCGGCGCGGTCCACAGCAGCTGCCCGGTTGCCGCGTCAAAGGCCGACAGCCGGTCGTCGTCGCGGTCGGCGGTGACCACGACCCTGCCGTTGCCCGACAGCGCGACCCCTGCAGGCGCCCGTCCCGTGGGGGCGGACCACACTTCGCGCAGATCCGCGCCATCCAGGCAGCGCAACCGCGCGCCATACCAATCGGCCACGAAGATCCGCCCGGCCTGCCCGTCCACTGCCAGCCCGAAGGCGCCTTCGCCCAAGGGGGCCTGCCGCAGCACCCGGCCCTGCGTGTCCAGCAGCGTCAGCATCCCCGTTTCCGCCGAAATGACATAGGCGCGCCCGCTGCCCGCGTCATAGGCCACCGGCGCAGGGGCGCCGGGGACCGGAACGGTGGCGCGGACGGTCCCGCGGTCCAGATCGACGATGCTGACCGAATCGGCGTTCTGCGAGGTCACGAAGGCGATGTCCCCGGCACAGGCCGGGGCCGCCAGCAGGACGGCGGCCAGCGCGGCGCGAATCACCGGACGGCGCCGAATTTCCCTGCCAGTGCGTCCAGCCCGGCCTGATAGATGCCGGTCACCGCCTTGAGCGCGGTTTCGTCATTCTGGTCGGGCGGCGGGTCGTTGTTGGGATAGCCGCGATAGAAGCCGCCCTTCCAGACAACCCTGGCCTTGCCGCCCTCGTCGTTCACGCACAGGGTCGAAGCATAGTTGGTGACCGGCAGCACCGCCACATCCACCTGGGTGATGCGATAGGCATAGCAGCGTTTCTCGGGCTGCCATTTCGTCAGTTGCTCGGTGATCGCGGGATCGCCCGCGTCGGCCTCCAGATGCAGGATGCGGGTGGATTTGTCCGGCTCGGTCGCCGAGGGGCTGTCGGCGGTCAGTTCCGTCCGCGCGACACCGGGAAGCCAGGACATGTCGTCGAAGCGGCCGATGGTGGCCCACACCTCGTCGGGCGAGGCGTCCAGTACCTGCGCCAGTTCCACTTTCAGCCGGACCGGGCCATGCGCAGCGGCCGGCGCCGCCAGCCCGGTCGCTGCAGCCAGCGCGGCGATCAGCACAGACTTCATTCCTGTTCCTTTCGAAAGATGATGTTCTTCAGCAGATAGCGATAGCCGCGGCGGAAGCTGTCGTCGGTGTTGCCGCGGATATCGACCGCACCGGCGCGCAGGGTCCGTCCGGTCCCGGCCTCGCGGATATACAGGTTCAGCGACAGGATCAGGTTCGACACCTTCTGCACCTCGCCCGATATGGCGTAATCGGCCCCCATTCCCGCCGCGATGCGGCTGTCCATCCCGTTGGACTTCGCGGGGTTGCGGATGGCCGCGACCTGATCGGCCGGGGGATCGGTCAGCGTGAAGCCGCGCGCGGTCAGATCCTCGGCGATGAAATCCTCGATCATCGCGATCCGGGCGGTTTCGTCGGCGCGGACGCCATTGATCGCGCCTTCGGTCGAGGTGTCGATGAAATGCAGCCCGAACCAGACGGCATGGCCGGGATCGGGGGGCGCGCCGGTTACCGGCGTCGCTGCGGCGGTCAGCATCGCCGCAAATCCGAGGAACAGCGCACGAAGAACACCCATGGCGCACAGAATGCTGTGCAGGCCCCTCCTGCGTCCATCCGACCAAGGTCGCAGCGGATGGGAAGGATTGGAACCTTGCAGGCCCGCGCGCGACCGTCATCATCATGATCTGACGAAGGAAAGACGATGCGTGCCCTGATCCCCGCCCTGATCCTGTCCCTGGCCCTGCCTGCGGCGGCCCAGCAGCCGCCGCCCGCCCCGGCCCCGCAGGCCCCTGCCGCGCAGATGGTGCGCGCCGCCGTGCTGCGGGTGGACCATCCCGGCCTGCCGCCGATTTCCCGCCTGCAACTGCCGCCCGGGGATCTGGGCTTTGCGGGCGCGCGGCTGGCGACCCTGGACAATGACACCACCGGCCGCTTCATGGGGCAGGACTTCGAGGCGGTCGAGGTGACGGCC
>CALLYR010000055.1 GCA_937859005.1 uncultured Paracoccus sp.
GAATCAACCTTATAAAACCTGATACCCAGCCGGGCCGACATGGACGCCACGGACGCCCAAGAAATCGCCCTGCCGCTGGCACATTCCCGCGCTGCGCCCCCCTGCATAGGCCAGCCGCCGTGAAGAACCTGACAGGCCCCGGCACGATGGCAGGCCCGCCTGCACCCTAAGGAAACCCTAAGGTGCCGCTGCCCTTGCATGGGCTGAAAGCCGGGCCGAACGATGATGATGGATGGGGATGCGCGGCCCCTTCGCAGGGCAGGCCGGGCCACTTGATAAACAAACAAGAGAAAATCAGGCGCATGGGGTGTTGCCCGGCGGCCTGATTATGCCACGCCGGAAAAAGGGGCGCGGACCTGCCCGGCTTTCCAGCCGCCCCCACCCTTGCGCGCGCGGGAGAGGGAAAACCTGTGTTAGCGTTCACCTTGCGGGGTGCTGCCGGTCAGACCCCGCGCAGCGCCGGGCTTTCCAGCGGCCCCCCGGTTCGCGGTGCGCAGTGCGCAGTGCGCGGAATCGTCAGGGGTGCACGCCCGGTGAGCAACCCGCAAACCCTGCGAATTTCAGACAAGTGCGCAGCCCGCAACCGCCGCCGGGAAAATTGTCCGCGCGTGAGAGGGATGCGGGTGGTCGGGGGGCAAGCGGCCCCAGACTCTCGACCGCCCCCCGGTTCAGGGAGCGTTGCGGCGGCATTGGACAGGGGCAGGTGCGCAGCCCCCGGTGCAGGGCCAGTTGGCCGCGCGGAAAAGCCGGGTTGGGGTTTGCCTGTCCTTCCGCGAAACCCCGCCTGCGCTGGGCGAAACCGGGATGGGGGTGCCAAGTCGGATTCATGAAAAAGGGGGGCCGAAGCCCCCTTCATGCGTCCCGCTGGCCTGCCGTCATTCGGCGGGATGCCGCTGACCCTTGCGATGAGCTTCATCGAACCGTTCCGACGCCCAGCGCGCATAGAGAACAGCGACAAGGGCGACCCCGGCCCCGGACAGCAGCACGGCAATGTCAAAGCCTGTCATGGGTCATTCCTCCTTCGTCTTGCTGATAACGTAGTGCGAAACCCCGTGAAATGCGAGTCCAAGCAGCCCATAGGCGACCGACACGGCCTGTCCCGCTTCGAACAGGGGACGCACGACCGCAAAGCCCAACAACGCAACCGCCAGAGAGTTCAGAAAGCTGGCCGTCTGCTTGAGATGTTCGTTGAACACCTTGGCCGAGCGCGCGCCGAACGGGCCGCGCCAGCCCAGCGCCGCCGTAAAGACCCGCCCGGCCAGCCGGTTCAGCCATGCCCAAAGCCGCTTCATGCGCCGTCCCCTTTCCTGCTGTCTCCGAGTCGGTGGCAGGGAAGCTGACGCAGGCTTGTCCGTCCGGCAAGGTGCAGGGAAATCCCGTCCCATCCGGCGCGCGCTGTGGGACAAACTGTGGGACGCAGCACCCCACGCCGACAGTCAGCCGATTGTTTTCATTAGATAAGATGAATGGATACTGGTGGAGCCGAGGGGAATCGAACCCCTGGCCTCATCATTGCGAACGATGCGCTCTACCAACTGAGCTACGGCCCCACAGGCGCGCTATTTGGACCGGCAGCGTGGGGTTGTCAAGCGCCTGTCGCAGGGATTCGTTGCAAGCTGGCGGCAAGGGTTTGCCTGCCTCTTTGCGGCCGTTCGGGGGCTGCCTCGCCAAGACGTTTCCCGTTCGTTTCCAGAATGACCAGTTCCAGGACGCCTGCCGGCCCCGAGGATATTTCCATATTTCCACAGGGAAAGACCGGCATGGGAAATATCAGCCTTCGACTGTCACAGGGGAGCCACGGAATGGGCGGGCATACGCGACAAACCGCCCTGCAAGACACCGCATCATGCGGGACAGGCGCGCGGCCAAGCTGCCTATCTGTCTCTCGTGCCAGATATCCTCCCACGAGGCTCCGGCCTCGGGGCTGTCACATCCCTCCCGCCTGCCGCGCCCAGTCGGCCAGTTGGGCGGCGGGGCGGGCGCCGGAAAGGCGCGCGGCCTCGCGCCCGTCGCGAAACAGGATAAAGGCCGGAATGCCGCGGATGTTCCAGCGGACGGTGGCGTCGGGGTGACTCTGCGTGTCGATCTTGGCCAGACGCGCCTGCCCTTGCAGCAGGCTCGCCGCCTTTTCGAATTCGGGCGCCATCATTCGGCAGGGGCCGCACCAAGGCGCCCAGTAATCAACCAGCAACGGCAGTTCGTCCGTGCGGGCAGCCTTTTCGAGCGTCTGGAAATCCACGGCACTGGGATGCGGCGCCATCAGGGGCACGCCGCAGGCGCCGCATTTCGGCCCTGCGGCCAGCCGGTCAGCTGGCAGGCGATTCACCTGCCCGCAGGCCAGGCAGGTCAGCTTTTTCGACTCCATTCCCGCCCGCCTCAGAACACGCCCGTCAGGTACAGCAGGATGATGATGACGACGGGAACGCCCAGCAGATAGGCCGCGATACCCTTCATGATGCAAGCTCCGGTCATGCGTGGTTTACATCAGGCGAACGCGGCGGCTGACACGCGGTTCCGGCAGGGCTGTCTGTTCGCGTCCATGGCGCGATGCCCGAGTGGAGGCCACGGCGGGCATGCGCGGCGCGGCGGTCCGGGGCGGCGCTGTTCTGCGCCGCCCCGGCCGGTCATTGGGCGGCTTCGGCGTAGTCCTCGAGGGGCGGGCAGGTGCAGATCAGGTGGCGGTCGCCCCAGGCGTTGTCCACGCGGCCGACGGGGGGCCAGTATTTGTCCACCCGGAAGCTGCCGGCCGGGAAGCAGCCCTGTTCGCGCGAATAGGCGCGGTCCCAGTCGGCGACCAGGTCCTCGACCGTGTGGGGGGCGTGGCGCAGGGGGCTGTCCTCGGCGCTGATGCGTCCCTCGGCCACGTCCCCGACCTCGTCGCGGATCGACAGCATCGCGGTGATGAAGCGGTCCAGTTCGGCCTTCGTCTCGGACTCGGTCGGCTCGATCATCAGGGTGCCGGCGACCGGCCAGCTCATCGTCGGCGCGTGGAAGCCGTTGTCGACCAGGCGCTTGGCGATGTCGTCCACGGTGACGCCGTGGTCGGCGAAGACGCGGGTGTCGACGATGCATTCATGCGCGACGCGGCCGCGGTTGCCCATGAACAGGATCGGATAGGCCCCGGCCAGCCGCGTCGCGACATAGTTCGCGTTCAGGATCGCCACGCGCGTGGCCTGCGTCAGTCCCTCGCCCCCCATCATGCGGATATAGGCCCAGGAGATCAGCAGGATCGAGGCCGATCCCCAGGGCGCCGCGCTGACCGCGCCCGCGCCCTGGCGCGG
>CALLYR010000056.1 GCA_937859005.1 uncultured Paracoccus sp.
CGATTGCCTCAAGCCCGCCGGGACGCAAAATACGATAGCTGTCGTCCGACAGGGCGGTGTCGGAATCAAGAACCAGCGGCATCTGCCGCTGCACCTGCGGGCGCAGGGCGGCGGGCAGGGATTCATATCCCCCCGGTCCGCCCCAGCGGTCCAGAAACATCCGGGCGGCGGTTTCCATGTCGCCCCGCATCACGGGTTCAGCCAGTCCTGCGACGGCTTCGGTCCCGGCGCCTGCGGCCGCGAACAGGACCGGTTCGATCAGCGTCAGGCTGCGCACCGCATCCGGCGCGGCGACGGCCAGCCGCAGCGCGACGGTCGCTCCGATGGAATGGCCGATCAGGTCCAGCGGGCGGTCGATCATCCCGGCGGCGATGCGGGTGACGGTGGTGTGGAAATTGGTGCCTTCCTGCGGCACCCATGCCGCGCTGCGCCCGTGCGAGGGCATGTCGAAGGCGCGCAGGTCGATCCGCCCGTCCAGCCGATCCGCGATCGGCCCCCAATAGGCTGCGCTGCCCATCATGCAATGCAGGGCCAGTGCGGGCCGGTCCGGGCTGCCCGGCCAATGGCGGACATGGACCCCGGTCACAGCGCGGCCAGATGCCGGTCCAGAAACTCCAGCCGGTCCTGTCCCCAGAACTTCTGCCCGCTGTCCGGCACGACATAGAAGGGCGAGCCGAACACCCCCGCCTCGACCGCGCGTTCCAGATTGCGGCCATAGGTTTCAGCGCCGACGAACAGTCCCCTGTCGGCCAGTCCGGGATCGAAACCCGCGGCCTGCAATGCCTCGCGGATCACCTGATCGTCTGCGATGTCGCGGCCCCCGGCAAACCGGGCACGCAGGATGCCCTGCACCAGCCCCGGCAGATCGCCGCCCCCCGCATCCTGCGCCGCGATGATGGCATAGGAAGACGGCGCCATGTTCGTCATCGGCACGTCCATCCGCAGCGGCATCCCCAGATGTTCGGCCCAGCGGGGTAGTTCCTGCGCCCGGTATTCCATGCGCGAGGCATGCCGGTTCGCAGGCCGGACCCCTCCCGTCCGATCGAACAGTTGCAGGATGTCCAGCGGCCGATACGTGATCCGCGCCCCATGGTGTTGCGCGATCCGTTCCAGCCGGTCGCCCGCCAGATAGGCCCAGGGGCTGATCGTGCCGAAGTAATAGTCGATCTGCGCCATCGTGCCCCCTTGTCAGTTTGCCGCGACGGTAGCGCGGTGCTAATCGGGGCGCAATCGCGCGATTCCCGACGCGCCCGCCGGAGATACCCCATGCCCGCCATGACCGAACCCAAGCTGATTTCCGGCAATGCCAACCGCCCGCTGGCGCTGGCGATTGCCCGCCGCATCTCCATGCACCGCGGCATGAACGTGGCCCCTGTCGATGCGCGGGTCGAACGGTTCAACGACCAGGAGGTCTTCGTCGAGGTTTACGAAAATGTCCGCGGCGAGGACATGTACATCATCCAGCCGACCTCGAATCCGGCGAACGATCACCTGATGGAACTGCTCATCATGGCCGACGCGCTGCGGCGCAGTTCGGCCGCGCGGATCACGGCGGTGATCCCCTATTTCGGCTATGCCCGCCAGGACCGCCGGGCCAAGGCCCGCACGCCGATCAGCGCGAAACTGGTCGCCAACCTGCTGACCGAGGCGGGGGTGGACCGGGTGCTGACGCTGGACCTGCACGCCGCCCAGATCCAGGGGTTCTTCGACATTCCGGTGGACAACCTCTATGCCGCGCCGATCTTTTCGATGGACATCCTGCACCATTTCAAGGGCCGGACCGATGATCTGATGATCGTGTCCCCCGACGTGGGCGGCGTCGGGCGCGCGCGCGAGATTGCGGCCCGGATCAACGCGCCGCTGGCCATCGTGGACAAGCGCCGCGAAAAGGCGGGCGAGATCGCGGACATGACGGTGATCGGCGATGTCGAGGGCAAGACCTGCATCATCGTGGACGACATCTGCGACACCGCCGGCACGCTGGTCAAGGCAGCCCAGCTTCTGGCCGACCACGGCGCAACCGAGGTCCACGCCTATATCACCCACGGTGTCCTGTCCGGCCCGGCCGTGGACCGGATCGAGGGTTCGATCATGAAATCGCTGGTCATCACCGATTCCATCCAGCCGGATGAACGGGTCAAGAACGCCCGCAACATCCGCATCGTGCCGACCGCGCCGCTGTTCGCGCAGGCGATCATGTCGATCTGGAACGGCACCAGCGTGTCCAGCCTGTTCGAGATGGAGACCCTGCAGCCGGTTTACGAAGGCATGTATTCGGCGATCTAGCCGTCAGGCTCCTGCCAGCGCGGCAAGCCGGCGGATCAGGGCGGGCATCCGCCCGTCCTCGAACGCGCTGGCGAGCGCGCCTTCGCTGAAGCGGTCCGCGCGCAGGATCGCGGTGACGACCCTCTGCACGTCCTCCAGCGAATAATCGGCCATCGCCTCGGGCGGGGCATGGACGAGGCGGTCGCCCCCTTGCCCCATCCATTCCGGCCAGTCGAACGGCACGACCAGGCCACGCTCGCAAGCCGCGCCGATGAAACCCGTCATCATCGGCGAATGATCGAACCAAGGCATCAAGAAGCTGTTCTCGCCCAGCTTTTCGCCGCCCGCCCATTCGCCGCAAGGCTCGCCCAGCCGGTCGGCAAAGGCGGCCAGCGCCGCGAGGTCCGCAGAGGCAATCTCGCCCAACCGTCCACTGCTCACAACGCCCGCCATCCGATGTCGCGGCGGTAAAACCCCTCGGGCCAGTCCACCGCCTGCGCCAGCGCATAGGCGCGCTCGCGCGCCTGAGCCAGCGTGGCGCCGCGGCCCGTCGCGGCCAGAACCCGACCGCCGGTGGCGATGATCTGCCCATCCCGTTCGGTCGTTCCAGCATGGAACAACATCTGATGCGAAGTCTCGGGAACTCGGTCCAGTCCCTTGATCTGACTTCCCTTCATGTAATTCCCCGGATAGCCTTGCGCCGCCAGAACCACGGTCAGCGCATGGTCGCCGGCCCAGATGACGGGGGTTTCGGCCAGCCGTCCATCGGCGCAGGCCTGGATCAGGTCCAGCGCCTGCGCGCCCAGCCGCATCATCAGGACCTGCGCCTCGGGGTCCCCGAAACGGACGTTGTATTCGACCAGCCGCGCGCGCCCGTCCGCGATCATCAGGCCCGCATACAGAACCCCCTGAAAGGGCGTTCCGCGGCGGGCCATTTCCGCCACGGTGGGCTCCACGATTTCCGCCATGACCTGCCGCTGGATCGCCTCGGTCAGAACCGGCGCGGGGGAATAGGCGCCCATGCCGCCCGTGTTCGGGCCGGTGTCGCCTTCGCCCACGCGCTTGTGGTCCTGGGCGGTGCCGATGGGCAGACAGGTCGCGCCGTCGCACAGGACGAAGAAGCTCGCCTCCTCGCCCTCCATGAATTCCTCGATCACGACCTCGGCCCCGGCCTCGCCGAACGCGCCACCAAGGGCCGCGTCGATGGCGGCCTGTGCATCAGTCACCGTCATTGCCACGGTCACGCCCTTGCCGGCGGCCAGCCCGTCGGCCTTGACCACGATGGGTGCGCCCTGCGCGGCGACGTATTCGTGCGCGGCGGCCGCGTCGGTGAACCGCGCCCAGGCGGCGGTGGGGGCGCCGCAGGCGTCGCAGATTTCCTTGGTGAAGGACTTCGACGCCTCCAGCATCGCGGCCGCACGGTTCGGGCCGAAGACCGAAATGCCGGCTGCACGCAGCGCATCGGCCACGCCCGCCGCCAGGGGCGCCTCGGGGCCGATCACCACCAGGTCGATGGCATGTTCCTCGCAGAAGGCCACGACAGCGGCGCCATCGGTGATCGCCAGCTCCGCGCAGCGCGCGACCGCCATGATGCCGGCATTGCCCGGCGCCACGATCAGCCGGTCGCATTTGGGGTTCTGCCGGATCGCCCAGGCCAGCGCATGTTCGCGCCCGCCGCCGCCGAGGATCAGGATGTTCATGGCGTCACCTTTGCTTTCGCCAGCGGCTTTAGGGGCAGGCGGGGCAGGCGGCAAGGCCCGCCGTGGCACGGCTTGCCCTGCGGCGCGCGGCGCGTCATCTAGGGAGCCATGGAACTGCTTGAAGACGATGCACTGACCGGCAACGCCCCGGCAATGACGGTGTCCGAAATCTCGGGCGCGGTGAAGCGGGTGATCGAGGGCCAGATCGGCTGCGTTCGCGTCCGGGGCGAGGTCGGACGCGTCTCGCGCCCCTCGTCCGGGCATCTCTATTTCGATCTCAAGGACGAGCGCGCGGTGATCGCCGCCGTCTGCTGGAAAGGCAGTGCCGCCCGGCTGGCACATCGCCCCGAGGAGGGGATGGAGATCATCGCCACCGGCCGCCTGACGACCTTTCCCGGCCAGTCGCGGTATCAGTTGCTGGTCGAGGAGGTGGAACCGGCGGGGCTTGGCGCGCTGATGGCGATGCTGGAAAGCCGCCGCCGCGCCCTGGCCGCCGAAGGGCTGTTCGATGCCGCGCGCAAGCGCCCGATCCCCTGGCTGCCCGATGTGATCGCCGTCGTCACCTCGCCCAGCGGGGCGGTGATCCGCGATATCCTGCACCGGCTGCGCGACCGGTTCCCGTCGCGGGTGCTGATCTGGCCGGTGGCAGTGCAGGGGACCGCCTGCGCGCCGCAAGTGGCGGATGCCATCGGGCGCCTGAACGCCATCGCTCATGGCGGGCCGGTCCCGCGGCCGGATCTCATCATCGTGGCGCGCGGCGGCGGCTCGGTCGAGGATTTGTGGGGCTTCAACGACGAGGCGGTGATCCGCGCGGTCGCCGCCGGGACCATTCCGCTGATCTCGGCCGTGGGGCACGAAACCGACACGACGCTGATCGACCATGCGGCCGATCTGCGCGCCCCCACGCCCACGGCGGCGGCGGAAATGGCGGTGCCGGTGCTGGCCGATCTGGCCGCGCGGCTGGCCGAG
>CALLYR010000057.1 GCA_937859005.1 uncultured Paracoccus sp.
TCTCGAACTCGGCAAAGACCCCGAGCATGTCGAAGAAGGCCTTGCCGGCGGCGGTGGAGGTGTCCACCGGCTGCTCGGTCGCCTTGAGGGTCACGCCCTTTTCCTTCAGCTCATGGACGATGTCCTGCAGGTCCCTGAGGCTGCGCGCCAGCCGGTCTATGCGGGTGATGACCAGCGTGTCGCCCGGCCGCAGGAACTGCAGCAGGATGTCGAGCTCAGCGCGGCCCTCGCGGCGGGTGCCGGTCCTCTTCTCGGCGCGGATCACCTGACAGCCGGCGGCGCGGAGCGCGGTCTCCTGCAGCGAGAGGTCCTGGTCGGTCGTTGACACACGGGCATAGCCGTAGAGGGTCATGGGAGGGGCTTTCTGTCCGGCTGAGGTCTAGACCCGCTCACGCTACTGTCCGAAACGCTCAAGAGCAACCCTATTAGAACGCACTCCGGTGTCCGACACTGCCGTCCCCCTAGGGTATACCCTAATATGATGAATATCTCGCGAGTCTCCCGTAAGTGGGACGAGTTACTGGAACTGTCACGATCCTAGATCGTGGCTGAAGTGATGATATGGACTAAGCAGGTGTTAACGCCTATAGCTATTCCTAGGCATGAACCCTGGAGTAGTCGCAAATGGCTTCCGTACTCAGAGTAGCGGATACCGGCCGCCTGAATATTCCTGTGCAGGTCCGCAAGTTGGTAGGGCTGGAGCGTGGGGGCCAAGTCTCGGTCTGGGTTGAGGATGGAGAAATCCGGGTCCGGCCGGTCAGGGACGTCATGGCCGCCCTTCAGGCCGAGGCCGCGGATCTATTCTCCAGGACAGACGAGTCCGTCGATCTGTTTCTGGCCGAGCGCCGCGCTGAGACAGAGCGGGAAGGGCAGGCGTGAGCGTCGTTCTAGATGCTTCGGCGCTTATGGCCTATCTCCTGAATGAGCCGGGTCACGACAAGGTCCTGGAGGCGATCCTGTCCGGGGCCCGGATGAGCACCGTCAACTTCTCCGAGGTCGCGACCCGCTATGTGCTCAGAGGAGCAGACGAGGCGCAGGTGCAGGCCCTCAAAAACCGGCTTCCTTTCCCGCTGGAGCCCCTTGGTGACGAGGTCGCAACCACTGCCGCTCTCATGGCCTCTGTCACGCGACGTGCGGGCTTGTCCTTGGGAGACCGCTGCTGTCTGGCCTTGGCAAAGCACCTTGCTGTCCCGGCCCTCACCGCGGATCAGGCCTGGACGGAGGTGGCCGACGAGATCGGGGTTACCGTCCACAGTATCCGGTGATCTGCCGCATCCGCATGCGGACCCGCGAAGGCATGGTGGTGGCCCGCGCCAAGGGCAAGCTGCGCGGCAAGACGCCGAAGCTGTCGGATCGCAGGCAGAACGAACTGCGGCGACTGTATGACACCGGCAAGTCTTCCATCAGCAATCTGGGGGAACTGTTCGACGTGTCGCGGCCGACCGTCTATCGCACCTTGGCACGCCAGGCGGTGTCATAATGCCCGATGACCCGAAGACCACGCGACCGCCCCTGCTGAAGAGCCGGACCCGTCAGTCGGACTGGCGCCGCGCCAATCTGGCCAAGTACACGGTCCACCTTGCCGTTCGGCGGGCGCTTGTCTCCGGAACGCTGAAGAAGCAGACCTGCGAGGTGTGCGGACACACCGCGGTCGATGCCCATCACGATCGCTACGACGAGCCGTTGAACGTGCGGTGGCTGTGCCGGTGCCATCACGTCAGACTGCACCAGGGCGGCGAGGACATGTTTCCTGTCAGCCGTCTTCTAAGGAAGACGGGAAATCACCAGACATGACAGAGAGAGGATCGTGCGGATCGTGCAAGCCTGCGCTGCCGCGCTTGCGTGGTGGTGGACGCCTGCGGTCACACCATCAGAGCCAGTTGCACCGGTTCATCCCCGCGGGTGCGGGGAACAGGTCCTGACGGATATCCCCGAAGGGACGCCGGGCGGTTCATCCCCGCGGGTGCGGGGAACAGAAAACTGACGTTCCGCGAGGTTTTTTCCACAGCGGTTCATCCCCGCGGGTGCGGGGAACAGAGCGCCAGCCAGACAAAGACAGGCATCCGGTCCGGTTCATCCCCGCGGGTGCGGGGAACAGCCGACGACCCCATGGCAGGCGGCCCGAACGGACGGTTCATCCCCGCGGGTGCGGAGAACAGACTTTGCACCGATGGCAGCCGCAATGTCTGCTCGGTTCATCCCCGCGGGTGCGGGGAACAGAACAGCCACGTCGGGTAGCTCGTCATCGTCTCCGGTTCATCCCCGCGGGTGCGGGGAACAGCCCTGCCGGCGCTTCTGGTGGCTGTCCGACGACGGTTCATCCCCGCGGGTGCGGGGAACAGGGATGCACCGTTTCGGCCATTTGGAGGTTCAGCGGTTCATCCCCGCGGGTGCGGGGAACAGTTGTTGTAGTTGGGCAGCCCGCCGACCCCGATCGGTTCATCCCCGCGGGTGCGGGGAACAGTCGCAACGCTGGACCCGACGAACGTGGTCGGTCGGTTCATCCCCGCGGGTGCGGGGAACAGGCCGGATCGATCTTCAGATCGCCGGCATTCGCCGGTTCATCCCCGCGGGTGCGGGGAACAGGAAACGCCGAAGGCCATAGCGGAAGAAGATGGCGGTTCATCCCCGCGGGTGCGGGGAACAGTGGAAGTGGTGGACGAGAAATAGCTGGCGCCGCGGTTCATCCCCGCGGGTGCGGGGAACAGGTGAGATGAGCGACCATATTGACATTGCGGGCCGGTTCATCCCCGCGGGTGCGGGGAACAGACCGCGGACCCGCGTGTGAAATGGACCCGCCTCGGTTCATCCCCGCGGGTGCGGGGAACAGTCGGTGACGCCAGCGTCGCGGGCCTCGGCCATCGGTTCATCCCCGCGGGTGCGGGGAACAGTCTTGTTGCAGCTTATTGATCTACCACCGATATTCCAATTTGTCAGGAGGTACCGATTATTTTGGCACTTCAGGCGGATAGAACGACACCAGCTTCAGACCGTCGAAATCCACCGGCATCCGGCGGTTCCTTCCCGTGGTCGCGAAGTCATAGCCCTGATCGTTGGGGGCGCTCCAGATCATCACGGCGTCGCCTTGGTCGATACCGCCTGTGACCTGCGACCAGATCATCTCGCGCGTGCGGGCGGAATAGTCGCCGACATAGACGCCGGCGCGGACCTCGACCAGCCAGGCGGCCAGCCGACCCCGCAGGCGTGGCGGAGCGTTCGTAACGACAACCACGATCATCCGCGATGCCCGTCGTCGCCCGACCGGCCCTCGTCGAAGGCGGGGCCGATCGCATCGGCGGGCGGTTCCGGACGCGGCAATTCCCCGGCCTCAAGCACCTCCTCGATCCGCGGAATGATCTTGCCCAGAAGACCGGTCCTACGGAAGGCATCCCGGCAGGCCAGGCGAACGGCCCGGTCGGGTGACATGTCCAGCTTGCCGCGCGCGGCAAGGCCGGCGATGCGGAAGGCCTCGGGAACCACGGTGTCGATCTTCCACAGATCGGCGATGTCATAGACAAAGGACAGGGGCTTGCCGGTGTGCAGGAAGCCGATGGCGGGGGCATAACCTGCGGCCAGAACGGCGGCTTCGGTCAGGCCATGCAGGCAGGCCGTGGCGGCGGACAGGCAACGGTTTGGGGTGTCACCGGCTTCCCAGTCGCGGGGATCATAGCTGCGGCGCGCCCAAGCGACGCCGTGGGCTTGTGCGAGCAGTTCATAGGACTTGCGCACGCGCACTCCTTCAATCCCTCGAAGCTGGTCGATGGACCGGCGCTGGGGTGCATCCTCGCCGAAACGCAAGGCATACATTTTGCGCACGACGCGCAGGCGCGCCGCATCGTCCAAGGCCAAGCGGGCCTGCCACAACAGCCGGTCGGCGCGCGCGCCGCCGGGTTGGCCTGCCGAAT
>CALLYR010000058.1 GCA_937859005.1 uncultured Paracoccus sp.
AATAGCCGGGTTCGTTGGAAAAGATCATCCCCGGCCCGATCGGCAGTTCCGACCGGCGCGCGATGCGCAGCGGCCCTTCGTGGACGCACAGCGCCGCGCCCACCCCGTGGCCGGTGCCGTGGTCGAAGTCGAGGCCCGCCCACCACAGCGGCGCGCGCGCCACCGCCTCGATGTCGCGGCCCGACAGGCCGCGGGGAAAGCGCAGCCGGCTCAGCGCGATCATGCCCTGCAGGACGCGTGTATAGGCGTCGCGCACCATCGGGTCCGCACGGCCCACCGGCATGGTGCGGGTCACGTCGGTGGTGCCGTCAGGATACTGTCCGCCCGAATCGAGCAGCAGGATATCCCCGTCGCGGACCGTGCGGTTGCTGGAATCGCTGACGCGGTAATGGTTGATCGCGCCATGCGGCCCGGACCCGCAGATGGTGTCGAAGCTGATGTCGGTCGCGCCCGCCTGCAGACGGAAATCTTCCAGTGCGCGCACCACGTCGATCTCGGTGAACTCGCCCGGCGTGCGGGTGTCGATCCAGTGCAGCGCCCGGATCATCGCCACCGCGTCGCGGCGGTGCGCGGCGCGCATCCCGGCCAGTTCGGCCGGGGTCTTGCGCGCCTTGGGCAGCGCCACCGGATCGCGCCCGCGCGCGACCGGGACGCCCGCGGATTCCAGCGCGCGGAACACCGCCTCGGGCGCGGTGTCGGCATCGACGCGGACCGGGCCGGGCAGCCCCGCAAGCGCGCCCGCGAATTCGTCCATCGGGCGGATCGCGACATTGTTGCCCAGATGGGCGCGCAAGGATTCGTCGAACTTGGCGGGGTCTGCGAACAGCGTGACGCCCCCATCCGCTGCCACCGCCGCGAATGCCAGCAGCAGCGGATTGCGCGCGACATCGGCGCCGCGGATGTTCAGCAGCCAGGCAATGGAATCGGGCATGGTCAGCACCGCCGACCCCTGCCCCTCCTCCTTCAGCGCGCTTCCGATCTGGGTGCGCCGTTCTGCATGGGTCTGGCCCGCATGGGCCGCGTCATGGACGCGCACCTTGCCCTGAGGGGCCGCGGGCCGGTCAGGCCAGATCGCATCGACCGGATTGTCCGTCACGGCGCGCAGGGTGATGCCGCTGCCCGCCAGCCCCCTGTCCAGCGCCTCGATTTCCGTGCGGCTGTGCAGCCAGGGATCGAAGCCGACAACCCCGCCTGCAGGCAACGCCTGTTTCAGCCAGACCGCAGGTGCGGTTTCAGGCCAGTTGACCGGCGTGAAAACGGCCGGATCGGTTTCCGTGCGCACCTGCACGCGATAGCGGCCGTCCACGAACACGCCCACCCGGTCAGCCGTGACGATGGCAAACCCCGCGCTGCCCGAAAAGCCGGTCAGCCAGCGCAGCCTTGCGTCGCAGTCGGCCACATATTCCCCCTGATGCGCATCGGCGCGGGGAATGATAAAGGCGTCGAGGCCACGCGCGGCAAGTTCGGCCCGCAAGGCGGTCACGCGGGGCGGATGGTCTGCGGGAGTGGATTGGCTATCGAAGGTCTGCAGCATCGGTGGCTTCTTTCGGGCCTTGGTGAACGGGGCGCCTGATCCGCGCGGCGGCGCCCGGCACGGTCCGCGCCAGCCCGTCGGCCACGGCTTCGGCGCTGCGGCGGTGATGGAAATCGGCCGCGACGCGGGCACGCGAGGCGTTGGCCAGGCGATGTGCCCGTCCGGGGTCCGCGACCAGCCCGGCGATGGCCTCGGCCATGGCGGCCGGCCGTTCCGGCGGCACC
>CALLYR010000059.1 GCA_937859005.1 uncultured Paracoccus sp.
CAGGATCGAAGCCAGCGCCAGCAGCATCCAGCGCTCGCCCATCGAGGGCAGGCGCGTCTGCAACTGGCGCAGCACGGCGTCAGGGTCGCGCAGGGTCTGCAGGATCAGTCCGCTCATGCCCGTGCCTTGGCCCCCTGTGCCAGCGCCCGCAGGCCCGCCCCCCAGAACAGCAGGAAAGCCGCGCCGGTTGCAATCCGCAGCAGCGTCAGGGCCGGACCCGGCCCCGCCAGCCCCTGCGCCAGCCCGGTCAGCAGCATCAGTGGCGCCGCGGCGGCCAGCGCCCAGATCAGCGCCAGACGCGAATCATGCCCGCTGAGGCCGGTCCCCAGCAGGCGCGCGGCCAGATGCACGATGCCGGCCAGGGCCATGACGATCAGCGGCATCAGAAACAACGTCGCCAGCAGCGCACCCCCCAGCCTTGCGTTCAGCGGCACCGAAGGGTCCAGCGCCGCGGCGCGCGCATGGGCGGGCCACTGGGCCACGAAGTAAAGCGCCATCGTCCCGATCAGCAGCGCCAGCAGCGCCGCATCGGGCAGCCCGGTCAGGCCGCGCACGGTGGTCCCCGGCCTGCGCCAGGTCTGCAGGATGCGCGGGATCAGGCCCATCCGTTCAGGCTTCCGCGCGCGCGGTCAGCCAGTCCTCAAGCCGCTCGGCGATGCGCTCGCGCAGGTCGTCATCCTCGATCTCGGCCAGCGCGTCGGCCAGGAAGGACAGCACCAGCAGCACCACCGCCCGTTCCCGCGGCACGCCGCGCGAGCGCAGATAGAACAGCGCCGTTTCGTCCAGCGCCCCGGTGGTCGAGCCGTGGCTGCATTTCACGTCGTCGGCATAGATCTCCAGTTCGGGCTTGCCCAGGAACTGGCTGTCCTCGTCCAGCAGCAGGGCCTGGCTGATCTGATAGCCGTCGGTCTTCTGCGCGCCGGGACGGACCAGGATCTTGCCCTGGAAGACGCCGACCGCGCCGTTCTTCAGCACCTTCTTGAACACCTGCCGGCTTTCGCCGCGCAACCCGGCATGGGTCAGGAAAACGGTATCGTCGTCGTGGATCGTCCCGCCCGCGCCATCGCCCAGCATCGCGCCCGCGACATGGACGACGGCATCGTCCCCTGCCAGTTCGACGACGAATTCGTTGCGCATGTGCAGCCCGTCCACCGCCATGGCAAAGCTTTTCAGCGCGCCCCCTTCGGCCACGCGGGCGAACAGATGGGTGTTGGACACCCGCGGATAGCCCGCGCGATGGGCGACGATGTGATGCAGGCGCGCGCGCGGGGCGATGTCGGCCTCGACCACGATGTTGACGCGGGCGCCGGCAAGGCCGCTTTCGATCAGCGTCAGTTCCGCGCCGGGTTCCAGCCGCAGGACGTGGTGAAGGGTTGCGTCGCGGTCCGGTCGGGTGCGGCGATAGAGGAGCTGCACCGGCCGGGACGCGCGCCCCGTGACGCGGATCACCGCGCCATCGGTCGCGGCGGCGGTGTTCAGCGCGGCAAAGGGCCGGCGCACCGGCGACTGGCCGACGGTTTCCAGCACGCCATAGGATTCACCGATCCAGTGGCCGGGCTGAAGGTCGGCCTGCGACAGCGGCAGGATTTCCACCCCCGTCAGTTCCAGCGGGTCGGAGGCCCCGGCATCGAAGCGGCCATCGACGAAGACCAGCCGCAGCCGGTCCAGATCGGAAAACAGCGGCGGGTCGATGGGGGCATCGTCCATCGGGACGGGCGCGGGCGCGGGTGCGTTGAAGGGCGCGGGGTCGGTATAGCGCCAGTATTCGTCGCGCGGGCGCGGCAGGCCCATCGCCTGCAAGCGTTCCAGCGCGTCGCGGCGGGCGCGGGCGGTCGCCTGCCCCTGGGCCGGGTCCAGCGCGGCAAGGCGCGCGGCCAGGGGATCGGCGCGGTGCGAGGGGACACCCTCGACGGTCGGGGTCTGCTGGACGGGTCTGACCTGCATCTCAGGCATCGCCCACCTCGGCCAGGATATCGGCATAGCCGTTGGTCTCGACCTCGATTGCCAGTTCCGGGCCGCCGCTTTTCACGATGCGGCCGTCATGCATGATATGGACGACATCCGGGCGGATATGGTCCAGCAGCCGCTGGTAATGGGTGATGACCAGGAACGACCGTTCGGGCGAGCGCAGCGCGTTCACCCCGTCCGCGACCAGCCGCATCGCATCCACGTCCAGGCCCGAGTCGGTCTCGTCCAGGATGCACATGCGCGGCTCCAGCATGGCCATCTGCAGGATCTCGTTGCGCTTCTTCTCGCCGCCCGAAAAGCCCACGTTGACCGGGCGCTTCAGCATGTCGGCGTCGATGTCCAGCGCCTTGGCCTTCTGGCGCACCAGCTTCAGGAACTCGCCCGCGGACAGTTCGTCCTCGCCGCGCGCCTTGCGCTGGGCATTCACGGCGGTGCGCAGGAAGGTCATGTTGCCGACGCCGGGGATTTCGACCGGATACTGGAACGCCAGGAACAGGCCGGCGGCCGCCCTCTGTTCGGGCTCCATCTCCAGCAGGTCCTCGCCGTCAAGCGTGGCGGTGCCGTCGGTCACGACATAGCCGTCGCGGCCCGCCAGCACATAGGACGCGGTGGACTTGCCCGAGCCGTTGGGGCCCATGATCGCATGGACCTGGCCCGCGGGGACGGTCAGGTTGACGCCCTTGAGGATCTGCTTGTCCTCGTCTTCCAGTTTCACATGGAGGTTCTTGATTTCCAGCATCGGTCGTCCGTTCAGTTTGCTTTCAGCGCGGTGGGAAAGCTTTCGCGCAGCGCCTGCTGCGCGGCCGCGATCCCGGCGGCATAGGGAAGATGATCGGGCAGTCGCCCGGCGAGATAGTCGGGCACCTCGTCAGGGTCGAGGGGGGTGCCCAGATGCCGCCCGATCGCGGCGGCATAGTCCAGGAATTTCAGCGTGGCGCAGGCATGGTTTCCGGTCGGCGTCAGCCAGTGGTTCGGAACCCCCAGGCTGTCGGCAACCACCAGCCCGTGCAGCGACGAGGTAAGGACGAACCGGCAGGCCGCGATGCGCCGGATCACCTCCAGCGCGTCATTCGTCCGCGGGTCGATCAGGTCGATCCGCGGATCGGCGGCCAGCGCCTGCATCTCGGGGTCGTCCACCAGCCGCCAGTGCGGGATCAGCCCGATGCGGTCGCCGCGTTCGGGCCGTTCGTCCAGCAATTCGGCCGCGAACAGCCCCGGATCGCCGAAGGGCAGCGCGGGGGGCTGGCCCGTCAGCGTTGCGGTGATCGGGCCGCGCAGGGCCGCGACCTCGATCCGGCCGATGAAGGGCGTGGCCTGCGGCGACAGCATCCCGCTGCCCCACATCCAGGGACGCGGGGCATCAATGGGCTTTTGGGCAAAGCGCGGCCCGATCAGGCTGATGACGGAACCCACGGCGAACAACTCACACCCCGCCGGTCCCGCCCAGTCCACGGGCCGTCCGCTGACATGGGCGACCACCAGCGGCGACAGCGCGTCGCCGAAGTTCAGCCCGCGCCAAAAGAAGACCCGGATCGGTGTCAACCGACGCTGCCCTCCAGCGAGATCGCGACGAGGCTCTGGGCCTCCATCGCGAATTCCATCGGCAGCGCCTGCAACACGTCGCGGCAAAAGCCGTTGACGACCAGCGCCACCGCTTCCTCCTCGTCCATGCCGCGGGCGCGGCAATAGAACAACTGATCCTCGTCGACCTTGCTGGTCGTGGCCTCGTGCTCAACCCGGCTCGTGGTGTTCTTGACCTCGATATAGGGGACGGTGTGCGCCCCGCACTTGTCCCCGATCAGCAGGCTGTCGCACTGGGTATAGTTGCGGCTGTTCGCCGCGCGCGGATGCATCGTCACCAGCCCGCGATAGGTGTTCTGCGCGCGCCCCGCCGAAATCCCCTTGGACACGATGCGCGAACGGGTGTCCTTTCCAAGATGGATCATCTTGGTCCCGGTGTCGGCCTGCTGGGCGTTGTTGGTGATGGCGATCGAATAGAACTCGCCCTGGCTGCCGTCGCCGCGCAGGATGCAGGAGGGATATTTCCAGGTGATCGCGGAACCCGTTTCCACCTGCGTCCACATCACCTTGGACCGCGCGCCCCGGCAATCGGCGCGCTTGGTGACAAAGTTGTAGATGCCGCCCTGCCCTTCCTCGTCGCCCGGATACCAGTTCTGGACGGTCGAATATTTCACCTCGGCATCGTCCAGCACGACGATTTCCACCACCGCCGCGTGCAGCTGGGCGATGTCGCGCTTGGGCGCGGTGCAGCCTTCCAGATAGCTGACGTAAGAACCCTTGTCGGCGATGATGAGCGTACGTTCGAACTGTCCGGTATTCTCGGCGTTGATGCGGAAATAGGTGGACAGCTCCATCGGGCAGCGCACGCCCGGCGGCACATAGACGAAGCTGCCGTCCGAAAACACCGCGCTGTTCAGCGTGGCGAAGTAGTTGTCCGACTGCGGCACGACCGAGCCGAGGTATTTCTGGACCAGTTCGGGATAATCGCGGATCGCCTCGCTGATCGGGCAGAAGATGACGCCGGCCTTGGCCAGTTCCGCCTTGAAGGTGGTGCCGACGCTGACGCTGTCAAAGACTGCGTCCACCGCGACCTTGCGCGCCTCGGCGGGAGTGTCGCCCGCGCCCTCGACCCCCGCCAGGATCGCCTGTTCCTTCAGCGGGATGCCCAGCTTCTCATAGGTGGCCAGCAGCTTGGGATCGACCTCGTCCAGCGACTTGGGCCTGACCGCCATGCTTTTCGGGCGGGCATAGTAATACTGGTCCTGATAATCGATGTCGGGATAGTTCAGCATCGCCCAGCGCGGCTCGCTCATCGTCTTCCAGCGGGCAAATGCCGCCAGCCGCCAGTCGGTCATCCACTGCGGCTCGCCGTTCTTTTCGGAAATCAGCCGGACGATGTCCTCGTTCAACCCCTTGGGGGCGTATTCCATCTCGATCTCGGTTTCCCACCCGTATTTGTAGGACCCCATGTTCGCCACGGCCTCGACCGTCTCGCGGTCCACGCCCTCGCGCACCTCGAGTTCGGGAGCTTCCAACGCAGCCATCGGCTTCACCTTCCCTGCTTGCTCTGCCAACGGGCGCGGGCGGTCAGCCAGCCTTCGGCAAAGCGGTCCAATTCCTCTTGCGTGGTCGTCCACCCGAACGACACCCGCAGCGCGCACGCGGCATCCGCCTCGGCCACGCCCATCGCGCGCAGAACGCCGCTGGCCCGGACCTTGCCGGACGAACAGGCGGACCCGGCGGATACGGCAAATCCGGCCAGATCCATCTGCATCACCTGCGTCTCGCCCTTCCATCCCGGAGTCAGGATGGACAGGGTATTCGGCAGGCGTCGGGATTCGCGCCCCGGAAACATAGTGTTTCCGTCAGCATCTTCCAGTCTGTTCTGCAAACGATCCCGCATATCGGCAAGCTTTTCGGCCATTCCGTCCGCCAGATCGCGCTGCGCGGCGGCGGCGGCGGCGGCAAAGCCCGCGATGCCGATCAGGTTTTCGGTCCCCGCGCGGCGGCCTTTTTCCTGCCCGCCCCCCCGGATGCGCGCCGCCCGGTCGGTGCCGTCGCGCAGGATCAGCGCCCCCGCCCCGCGCGGCCCGCCCAGCTTGTGGGCGCTGACGAAGCCCGCGCCCACCCCCAGCCAGTCAAAGGCGAGGGGGATCTTGCCGAAGCCCTGGGTCAGGTCGCTGGCCGCCAGCCCCTGCGGCAAGTCCTGGATGACCCCGGTTTCGCTGTTGGCCAGTTGCAGCGCGGCCCGCGCGGGATCGGGGACGGTGACGCGGCCCCCTGCATCGACCTCCAGCACCTCGTCGCACCAGGCGCGCACGCAGTCATGCTCGATAGGGGCGCAGGTCAGTCCCTGCCCCTCCAGCGCCAGCGCCGCGGCTTCGGTCGCGCCCGAGGTGAAGACGACATCCGCCTGCGCCGCGCCCAGCGCCTGCGCCACGGTTTCGCGCGCGCGTTCCAGCAGCATCTTGGCCGCCCGTCCCTCGGCATGAACCGAGGACGGGTTGCCGATGGCCTCCATCGCTTCGATCATCGCCGCCCGCGCCTCGGGGCGCAGGGGGGCGGTGGCGTTCCAGTCCAGATAGACGCGGCTCATGCCGTTTCCGCCAAGGCTGTCGCGATCCGCTGGGCCAGGCGGCGGGCGACCTCATCCTTGGACAGGCGCGGCCAGGTTTCCGCGCCCTCCGCGGCAATCAGCGTGACCGCGTTTTCCGCGCCGCCCATGATGCCGGTTTCGGGGCTTACGTCATTCGCCACGATCCAGTCGCAGCCCTTGCGGGCGCGCTTGGCGGTCGCATTCTCCACCACGTCATGGGTTTCGGCCGCAAAGCCCACGACCAGCCGCGGCCTGCGTTCGTCCCGGCTGATCCAGGCGAGGATGTCGGGGTTTTCCCCCATCTCCAGCGCGGGCGGGCGGCCGGTCCCGTCCTTCTTCATCTTGCGGTCCGATCCGTTCAGCACCCGCCAGTCCGCCACCGCCGCCGCCATCACCGCCGCATCGGCAGGCAGCGCGGCCTCGACCGCCGCCTGCATCTCGCGCGCGGTTTCCACGCGGATCACCTCGACCCCCTCGGGCGGCGGCACTGCGGCCGGACCGGTCACGAAGCTGACCCGCGCGCCCAGATCGCGCAGCGCCGCCGCAATCGCGGCCCCCTGCGCGCCCGAGGAACGGTTGGCGATATAGCGCACCGGGTCGATCGGCTCATGCGTCGGCCCGGAGGTCACGATGACGTGCCGCCCCGACAGCGGCTTGGGCGCGGGCGGCACCACGACCGATTCGGGCGACAGCCACAGCGGTCCCTCGGTCAACTGCAGAGGCGCGTTTCCCAGCGCCGCGCGGATCGCCTGCAGGATCGCCTCGGGTTCGGACATCCGCCCCTCGCCCCATTCGCCGCAGGCCATGTCGCCTGCGTCGGGGCCGACGAACAGGACGCCATCGTCTTCCAGCGTGTCGCGGTTGCGCCGGGTGGCCGGGTGGTTCCACATCCGCACATTCATCGCGGGCGCGATCAGCACCCGCTTGTCTGTCGCCATCAGCAGCGTCGAGGCAAGGTCGTCCGCCAGCCCCGCCGCTATCTTGCCCATCAGGTCGGCGGTGGCGGGGGCGACCACCACCAGATCGGCGGCGCGCGACAGCTGGATATGCCCCATCTCGGATTCGCGGGTCAGGTCGAACAGCGCCGAATGGCAGGGCTGCCCCGACAGCGAGGACAGGGTCAGAGGCGTGACGAACTGCGCGCCGGCATCCGTCACAACGGTCGTGACCGACGCGCCCGCGCCCCGGATCAGGCGCACCAGCTCGGGGGTCTTGAAGGCCGCGATGCCGCCGCCCACGATCAGAAGTATCCGTTTGCCTTGCATGGGCGCGCCTCCTGCCTCGACCGGTCAAGCCATAGGACGAAGGGGGATGGGGAACAAGGAAGCCGCCGGAATTTCGCCGCATACTTCCAGAGAAATCCGGCAAAGACTGCAGGGCGCAGGCGAGCCGGGCGCGGTCCCTCTGCCGCCGGAGGATCCATGACCTGCTTCTGCTTGCGGACGCGGGTCCGGTCCGCAGTTCCGGGCAGGCGCAAGCGCTCTGCGGCAGGGACGCGCCCGTGTTCTGCGGCAACTGCCGGGCCTGCCCTTCCTATCCCCCCGCCACGAACGGCAGCCGATAGCCGATCGCCTCGGCCAGATGCGGCGCGCGCACCTGCGCTTCGCCCGCGAGGTCGGCGATGGTGCGGGCGGTGCGCAGGATGCGGTGATAACCGCGCGCGCTCAGCCCCAGCCGGTCGGCGGCGCGCGGGATCAGGGTGCGCCCTTCGGCATCGGGGGCGGGGATCCGGTCCAGCACCGGCCCCGCGGCATCGGCATTCACGCGTGCGGTCGGGTGATCGGCAAAGCGGCGGGCCTGCACCGCGCGGGCCGCGGCCACCCGCCC
>CALLYR010000060.1 GCA_937859005.1 uncultured Paracoccus sp.
ATCACCATCCGGCACGGCTGAGGCGTGCCATCATGCCCTGCGGATGGTGTCGCCGGGCAGAAAGGTGGGCGCCAGCGCCACGATGCCGTCTTTGGGGCGGGGGTCCTTGCCCGCGACGATGCGCGCGGCGCGCCGGCCGACGTCCAGCCGCCGTGCGTCGGTCGTGGCCAGCCGGATTGGCAGCCCGTCCAGCAGATCGACGCCGTTGAAGCCTGCCAGCCCCAGCCGCCCCGGTATGTCGATGCCCTGTTCGCGTGCCCAGATCAGCCCGCCCGCCCCGATCAGGTCGTTGGAATAGTAAAGGAAGTCCAGATCAGGCTCGCGTGCGAGGATGCGTTCGGTCAGTTCGCGCCCCTTGGCCAGCGACGAGCCGCCCTGATAGAATTCGCGCGCGGCCAGCGTCACCCCCGCCGCGGCCAGCGTGTCCTCCAGCCCGGCCAGCCGTTTGCGGGCGCGGTGATCCTCGGGCATGTGGGTGCCGATGAAGCCGATGCGGCGGTATCCGGCGGTCAGGATGTGGCCCGCCATCTCGGCCCCCGCGCGGGTGTGGCTGATGCCCACCGCCGTGTCGATCGGATCGCCGTCGATGTCCATGATCTCGACCACCGGGATACCGGATGCCTCCAGCATCGCGCGCGATACCCGGCTGTGTTCCAGTCCTGCCAGGATCACCCCCGACGGGCGCCAGCTGAGCATGTCATAGAGCACCGTTTCTTCCCGCGCGGGGGCATAGTTGGTGACGCCCACCACGGGTTGCAGCCCGGTGTCCTCAAGCTCGGCGGAAATGCCGCCCAGCACGTCGGGAAAGACCAGGTTGGACAGCGACGGGATCACCACCGCGACCAGATTGACGCGCTGGCTGGCCAGCCCGCCCGCGATCTTGTTGGGGACATAACCCAGCGTGCGCGCCGCGGTCAGCACCTTTTCCCGCGTGGCGGGCGAGACGTCGCCGCGGTTGCGCAGGACGCGGCTGACCGTCATCTCGCTGACGCCCGATGCCTGCGAGACATCGCGCAGCGTCAGGGGGCGGCGGGGCTTGGGCGGGGTCATGGGCGTCCGGTTGCAGCAGGTTCCATCCCGTTAGCGCATGACAGCCACGCCCGCAACCTTGCCAAGCGCGCCGTCCCTTGGCAAAAGAGGCGGGCGACCTCGTGGCTCAACTGGATAGAGCAGCCCCCTCCTAAGGGGCAGGTTGGGGGTTCGAGTCCCTCCGGGGTCACCATCCGTTCTTCGAAGCGCCGGGCGCAAGCGGGCGGCCTGGGGCTGGGGCATCACCGGCGGACGGCCCGGCCCTCAGTCGATGCCCGCCATGGCCTGCATCACGCGCACCAGTTCGGCGGCGATGCGCGGTTCGCTCAGCGCGTGGCCCGATGCGGGGATCATCCGCAACTCGCAGCGGTCCCAGCCGCGGGCCAGTTCATGCGCGCTGACGGGCGGGCAGACCATGTCATAGCGGCCCTGCACGACCACGGCGGGCAGATGCTCGATCCGGTGGCGGTCGCGCAGAAGCTGGCCTTCGTCCAGAAAGCAGCCATTGGCGAAGTAATGGCATTCCAGCCGCGAGAACGCGCGGGCATAGTCGGGCGGCGCGTGGCAGGGACCGGCGGTGTCCAGCCCCGCCAGCGCGTTTTCCCACGCCATCCACGGCAGGGCAAAGCGCGTCTCCTCGGCGCGGTCGCCGCTGAACAGGCGGCGGTGATAGGCGGCGATCATGTCGCCGCGTTCCTCGGGCGGGATCGGGGTTTGGAAGCGTTCCCACAGTTCAGGCCAGAACCGCCCCGCGCCGCCGCCATAGAACCAGTCCAGTTCCGCGCGCCGCCCCAGGAACACGCCGCGCAGCACCAGCGCGGACACCGCCTCGGGCCGCGCCTGCGCATAGGCCAGGGCCAGCGTCGCCCCCCAGCTGCCCCCGAACAGGACGGCGGGGCCAAGGTCCAGATCGGTGCGGATGCGGTCGATGTCGGCGACCAGATGGGCGGTGGTGTTGGCGTCGATGCTGGCATGGGGCACGGACCGGCCGCAGCCGCGCTGGTCGAACAGCACGACGCGCCAGTGGCCGGGGTCGAAGAAGCGGCGCATGACCGGGCTGCATCCGCCGCCGGGGCCGCCATGGACGACGATGACGGGCCGCCCCGCGGGGTTGCCGCATTGCTCGACATAGATGCGGTGGCCGCAGCCCACGTCGATCATGCGGGCATCGAAAGGCTCGACCGGCGGATACAGCCGGCCGTGCGACGAAGGGCCCATGTTTTGTGCTGCCACCCGGTCCATGTCCAAGCTATACACCCCGTGCCCCGCACAGACCAGCCGAGGAGCGGACCCATGACCGACGCCCAGACTTCCAGCATCGACGCGGCCGAGGTCGCCAAGTTTCAGGCCATGGCCGCCGAATGGTGGGACCCGGCAGGCAAGTTCAAGCCGCTGCACATGATGAACCCGGTGCGGCTGGATTACATCGCCGACCAGATCGCCGCGGAATTTTCCCGCGACCGCCGCGGCCTGCATCCGTTCCGGGGGCTGCGGCTTCTGGACATCGGCTGCGGCGGCGGGCTGGTGGCGGAGCCGATGGCGCGGCTGGGGGCGGATGTCACCGGGGCAGACGCGGCCGACGGCAACATCGCGGTGGCGCTGCTGCACGCGGAACAATCGGGGCTGGACATCGACTATCGCGCGACCACGGCCGAGGCGCTGGCCGCAGAGGGCCAGGTCTTCGACGTGGTGCTGGCGCTGGAGATCGTGGAACATGTCGCAGACCCGCAGGCCTTCATCGCCACCTGCGCGCGGCTCTTGCGGCCGGGGGGACTGCTGATCGCCTCGACCCTGAACCGCACGCCGCAAAGC
>CALLYR010000061.1 GCA_937859005.1 uncultured Paracoccus sp.
CATTCGCCCGGCGCAAGATGCGCGACAAGGCTGCCCCCCGCCCCGTGCCAGAATGGATCGCCCGAGGCCAGCACCGCGACCCGCCGCCCCCGGCAGGCCAGAACCGGGGCCACGTCGAAAGGCACCGGCCAGGGCCGACCGCGATCCCCTGCCCCTGCCAGCGCCAGATGGCGCGGACCGCCGAACACGATCTCGGCCGCGTCCAGCGCGGCGCGGCTTGCAGGCGTCAGGCCGGACAGGCCATCCTCGCCCAGACCTATGATCGAGATCCAGGGTTCAGACATGCGCATCCTGCTGCTGGGCGGCACGACCGAAGCCGGGGCGCTGGCCCGCGCGCTGGCGGCGGCTGGCGCCGATGCCGTCTATTCCTATGCCGGGCGCACCCGCGCGCCGGTGGGTCAGCCCCTGCCCACGCGGACCGGCGGCTTTGGCGGGACCGAAGGTCTGCGCGGCTACCTGCGCACCGAGGCGATCAGCCATGTGATCGACGCAACCCACCCCTTCGCCGCCCGGATCAGCGCCAATGCGGTCGCGGCCTGCGCTTGCGCCGGGGTGCCGCTGCTGGCGCTGGAACGGCCCGGCTGGACCGAGGCGCCCGGCGACAACTGGACCCGCGTGCCCGATCTGGCTGACGCCGCCCGCGCCCTGCCGCGCGACCCGGCCAATGTGTTCCTTGCCATCGGCCGCCAGAACCTCGACGCCTTCGCCGGGCTGCCGCACCGGTTCCTGCTGCGTTTCGTCGATGCGGAATCCGTGCCGCTGCCCGGCGCGGTGCGCGTGGTGGACCGCGGCCCCTTCACGATGGCGGGCGACATGGCGCTGATGCAGGCGCATCATATCGGCCTCGTCGTCGCCAAGGACGCGGGCGGCACGGGCGCGCGGGCCAAGCTGGACGCGGCGCGCGCGCTGGGGCTGCCGGTGATCCTGATCGACCGGCCCGCGATCCCGGCGCGGCCCGTCGCCGCCACGGTCGATGAGGCGATGGCCTGGCTTCATCGCGCCGACCGGGGCGTATAGACCCAGCGCCCCACCCGCCGCGTGTCGGGATTGCCGACCAGAACCACGGTGCGCATGTCGGCCATTTCGGGCGCGGCCTCGGCCAGCGTCACCACCCGCAGCGCTTCGTCAGGCGTCGTCACGGCGCGGGCGAAGGCAATCAGGCGGTCGGGCTCGCAGACCTCGCGCAGCACCTCCAGCACGCGGGCAAACTGGTGCGGGCGGGCGTGGGACCGCGGATTGTAGAAGGCCAGCGCGAACCCCGCCTGCGCCGCCGCGCGGATACGGGATTCGACCACCGAAAACGGCTTGAGGTTGTCCGACAGGTTGATCGCCGCGAAATCATGCCCCAGCGGCGCCCCCAGCCGGGCAGCCGCGGCCAGCATCGCGGTGATGCCGGGCAGCACGCGGATGTCGAGATCCCGAAATCGCGGCTCGGCCTCGACCGCCTCGAAGACGGCGGCGGCCATTGCAAAGACCCCCGGATCGCCCGAGGACACGACCACCACCCGCCGCCCGGCTTCCGCCAGTTCCAGCGCATGACGCGCGCGGTCCAGTTCCGCCCGGTTGTCGCTTGGATGCAGCGTCAGGCCGTCCCGCGCGGCCACGCGGGCGACATAGGGGATATAGCCCACCACATCCGTCGCCTGCGCCAAGGCGCCTGCCACCTCGGGCGTGACCAGCGCCGGATCGCCCGGCCCCAGCCCCGCGATGGCCAGCCAGCCGGTCATTCCGCCGCCTCGGCCAAGGCCAGCGGGCGCCGCCCGTGGCCGTGGACCAGCACGATGGCGAAATAGGGCGCGGCGTTTTCATCCGCATCCGCCAGCCGCTGCACCCGCTGGCCCGGCATGGTGCCGCGTTCCACCAGCCAGGCGGCGTCCAGCCGCCCGGCGCGAGCCAGGGCCCGGCGCACCTTGGGCAGGTTGCGCCCGGTCTTCATCACCACCAGCGCATCCGCCCCGACCATGCGCGCGGCCAGGGCATCCTCGTCCAGCGTGCCCATCAGCACGGTCAGCACGTCGTCGCCCCAGGTGATCGGCACGCCCGTCGCCGTCCAGCAGCCGGCCATGCCGGGGATGCCGGGCACCACCT
>CALLYR010000062.1 GCA_937859005.1 uncultured Paracoccus sp.
TCGGCATGTCGGCGCTGCTGACCACCACCATGCCCTATATGAAGGTCGTCATCGACACGATGAAGGAAAAGGGCATCCGCGACGACTATGTGGTGCTGGTGGGCGGCGCGCCGCTGAACGAGGATTTCGGCCGCGCGGTGGGCGCCGACGCCTATTGCCGCGACGCCGCCGTGACGGTGGAAACCGCCAAGGACTACATGAACCGCAAGCACAATCTGCGCGCGTCTTCATAAGGCGGCCCTCCGTCCGGGGGGCGCGGCTCTGGACGGGGGCGCGGGCCGATCCCATCTCGACCGCATCGACAGGAGCGCGGGGCCCATGGACAAGGTCGCAGTCGGTCAGGACACGGCAAGGCAGGGCCCCGTCAGGCAGGGCCGCTTGCGCAGGGCGTTGCAGGGCCGGCGCGTGCGGCAGACGGACACGGACCCCGGCCGCGGCGCAACCGCCGCCGCCCCGCCTGACGATCTGAGGGACGCACGGGCGGACCGGCTGCTGGTCATCGCCTGCGGCATGATCGCACGCGAGGTGCTGGCGGTGAAGGAGCGTCTGGGCCTCGGCCATATCGACCTGACCTGCCTGCCGGCGGAATACCATTTCCACGCCGACCGCATCGCGCCCGCCATGGACCAGGCGATCCGAAAGGCCCGGCAGGACGGCTATCGCCACATCTTCGTGGGTTACGGCGACTGCGGCACCGGGGGGATGCTGGACCGCGTGTGCGAAAAGCACGGGGTCGAACGCATGGCCGGGCCGCATTGCTTTGCCTTCTATCAGGGGCTTCAGACCTGTGCCGGGGTCGAGGACGGCGACATGCTGGCCTTCTACATGACCGATTTCCTGTGTCGCCAGTTCGACGCCTTCTTCATCCGCCCGCTCGGTCTCGACCGGCACCCGGAACTGATCGGCGACTATTTCGGCAACTATGAAAAGCTGGTCTATCTGGCCCAGACCGACGACCCGGCGCTGGATGCCGTGGCGCAACGGGCGGCGGACATGCTGGGGCTGGCCTATGAGCGGCGTTCGACCGGCTATGGCGATCTCGTTCCCGGCCTTGCGCGGGCGGCGGCCCTGCCGTGACCGCGCCGGGGCGTCCCCGCGCCCGATGCCGCAGGTCGTTTTCGGGTGCCCGCGCGTCGTCCGCTGCGCGGCGCGCCCGTCCCCGCTGCGGCAATGCTGAAGTCGTCAAGGAGTGCTGTTCATGGCCGAACTGGTCGTTCTCTACTGGCGCGACATTCCCGCCCAGGTCATCGTCAGGCAGGGGCGGCGCAACGCGAAGCGCGAACTGGCCCCGCGCTTTGCCGAGGCGATCGACATGGCCGCCATGCGTTCGGGCGCGGCGGGGACAGACGACTATCTCGCCGCATGGCGCAAGGCCGATCCTGTCCCGGTGGGCGACGACCTTGAGGCCGAGGCCGAGCGTGCCGCCGCCGCCATCGAGGCGGATTACGACCGCGACCGGCTGGCGGCACTGGCGCAGAACGGGGGGCGCGAGGATGGCTGATCCCGCCACCCCGCCCCCTTCGACCACCGCCAGCGGCCCCGCGACCGCCGCGCCGCAGGTCGTGCCGCCCGCGGCGACCGGGGCCACCACGCAGGCGGCGGTGGTGCGCAAGACCGCGCCGAAAAGCGACTATCTGCCCGCCGATGTCTCGCCCCAGCGGCGGGTGCAGCGGTCCTATTCGGTGCGGCTGTGGTCGGTGCGCCATTCGCGGCTGCTGGAATGGGTCTATGCCCGCTTTGCCGACGCGTTCCTGGGGCTGCATCCCTTGTGGAAGGGCTTGGGTTACGGCCGGGTCGAGGGGCCGGTCAAGTTCGTCGAACGCCGCGTCAAGGGATTGATGTTCGACTGCCGGATGTGCGGGCAATGCGTGCTGTCCTCGACCGGCATGTCCTGTCCGATGAACTGCCCCAAGCAGTTGCGCAACGGCCCCTGCGGCGGCGTTCGCGCCAACGGGAATTGCGAGGTCGAACCCGACATGCCCTGCGTCTGGGTCAAGGCGTGGGAAGGATCGCGCAACATGGTCCGGGGCGACGCCATCCTGAAGGTGCAAAACCCGGTCGATCAGTCGCTGCGCGAAACCTCGGCCTGGCTGCGCGTCACCGCCCAGGCCGCCGCCGCCCGCGAAAAGGCCCGCAGCGGAGAGGCCGCATGAGCCCCCACCCCCACCTCGACGAGAACCCCGAAGGCCCCGACCTGCCGCTGGAGCCGCTGCCCGGCCATTCCTCGCGCGGGCGGCTGGAACGCATCCTGCGCCGGGGCGAATTCGCCGTCACGGCCGAACTGAACCCCCCCGACAGCGCCGATCCGCAGGATGTCTATGACCGCGCCCGCGTCTTCGACGGCTGGGTGGACGGAATCAACGCGGTCGATGCCTCGGGGGCGAACTGCCACATGTCGTCCGTGGGCATCTGCGCGCTGCTGACGCGGATGGGCCATGCCCCGATCCTGCAGATCGCCTGCCGCGACCGCAACCGCATCGCCATCCAGGGCGACGTGCTGGGCGCGGCCGCGATGGGGGTGCAGAACATCCTGTGCCTGACCGGCGACGGGGTGCAGGCGGGCGACCAGCCGGGGGCCAAGCCCGTGTTCGACCTCGATTCCTCGTCGCTGCTGGAAACGATCCGCACCATGCGCGACAAGGGCGCGTTCCTGTCGGGCCGCAGGCTGACCACGCCGCCGCGGGTCTTTCTGGGCGCGGCCGTCAACCCCTTCGCACCCCCCTTCGACTTTCGCCCGCTGCATCTGGGCAAGAAGATCGCGGCCGGTGCGCAGTTCGTGCAGACGCAATATTGCTTCGACGTGCCGATGTTTCGCGCCTTCATGCAGCGCGTGCGCGACCTGGGGCTGGCGGACAAGGTGTTCATCCTGTGCGGCGTGGGGCCGCTGGCCTCGGCAAGGACGGCGAAATGGATCCGTTCGAACGTGCCGGGGGTCCATATCCCCGATGCGGTGATCGCGCGGCTGGAAGGCGCGCGCGACCAGAAGGCCGAAGGCAAGCGCCTGTGCATCGACATCATCAACGAGGTCAAGGAGATTCCCGGCGTCGCGGGCGTCCACGTCATGGCTTACCGGCAAGAAGAATACGTGGCCGAGATCGTCGATGAATCGGGCGTGCTGAAGGGCCGCCGCCCCTGGCGCCACGAATTCCGCTCCGACGATGCGCGGGTGGCCGAGCGGCTGGAACATCTGCGCGAAGGCGTGACCGAGGCCCAGGCCGAGATGGTCAGAAGCGCCCACTGAACCCCCAAGGACAACTTTCCCCCGATGGAGACCCCTGAATGACCCGCACCATCGTCGCCTCGGCGAGCCGCGAAATCGTCATCGGCTTTGACCAGCCCTTCTGCGTGATCGGCGAACGCATCAACCCCACCGGCCGCAAGAAGCTGGCCGCCGAGATGATCGCCGGCAATTTCGACACGGTGATGAAGGACGCGCTGGAACAGGCCGCCGCCGGCGCGACCATGCTGGACGTGAACGCCGGCGTCACCGCCGTCGATCCCAACGCCACCGAACCCGCGCTGCTGGTGCGCACGCTGGAAATCGTGCAGGGGCTGGTCGATCTGCCGCTGTCGATCGATTCCTCGGTCACGGCCGCGATCGAGGCGGGCCTGCGCGCCGCCAGGGGTCGCCCCCTGGTCAATTCCGTTACCGGCGAGGAGGAGAAGCTGGAGGCGATCCTGCCCCTGGTCAGGAAATACAACGTGCCGGTCGTGGCGATTTCCAACGACGAAACCGGCATCTCGATGGACCCCGACGTGCGCTTCGCGGTGGCGAAACGGATCGTCGAACGCGCCGCCGACCACGGCATCCCTGCCCATGACATCGTGGTCGATCCGCTGGTCATGCCGATCGGGGCGCTGGGCGACGCGGGCCGGCAGGTCTTTGCCCTGCTGCGGCGCCTGCGCGAGGAACTGAAGGTCAACACCACCTGCGGCCTGTCCAACATCTCGTTCGGCCTGCCCCACCGCCACGGCATCAACGCGGCCTTCATCCCGATGGTGATCGGCGCGGGCATGACCTCGGCCATCATGAACCCCTGCCGTCCGCAGGAGATGGAGGCCGTGCGCGGCGCCAATGTGCTGGCCGGGACGGACAAGGACTGCATGACCTGGATCCGCACCTACAAGGACTACAAGCCCGGCGAGACCGCCCCCGCCGCGACGCCGGAAGGCGAGGCCGCAGGCGGCCGCCGTCGCGGCGGGCGCGAGGCGCGGCGCGGCGCGCAGGGCTGAAGGCGCAGGCCCCCGCGCGGGGCCGCGAGAGGAAAGGAGGATCGGTCATGGCAGACGGGCAGGAGACGGACGGGCCGCAGGCGGGGACGGATCCCCTGGTGCTGTTCATGCCCTCGGGCCGGCGCGGGCGCTTTCCGGTGGGTACCCCGATCCTCGACGCCGCGCGGCAACTGGGAGTCCATGTGGAAAGCGTCTGCGGCGGGCGGGCCACCTGCGGGCGCTGCCAGGTCGCGGTGCAGGAGGGCAGCTTCGCCAAGCACGGCATCGAATCGCGGCCTGACCACATTTCCCCCAAGGGTCCGCGCGAAGAACGATACGAACGGGTGCGCGGCCTGCCCGAAGGCCGCCGCCTGTCCTGTTCGGCCACCGTCCAGGGCGATCTGGTGGTGGACGTGCCCGACGACACCACCATCAACGCGCAGGTGGTCCGCAAGGGCGCGGTGGACCGCCATATCGCCCGCGATCCGGCCGTGCATCTGTGCTATGTCGAGGTGGACGAACCCGACATGCACAAGCCGCTCGGCGATCTCGACCGGCTGAAGCTGGTCCTGGAACGGGACTGGGGCTGGCACGATCCGCTGATCGCGCCGCATCTGCTGGCGCAGGTGCAGGGTGTCCTGCGGCACGAGAACTGGGGCGTCACCGCCGCCGTCCACCGCGATGCGGAGGGCGACCGTCCCACCATCATCGCGCTGTGGCCGGGGCTGAAGAACGAGGCTTACGGCATCGCCTGCGACATCGGCTCGACCACCATCGCGCTGCATCTGGTCTCGCTGCTGTCGGGGCGGATCGTCGCATCGAACGGCGCGTCCAACCCCCAGATCCGCTTCGGCGAGGATCTGATGAGCCGGGTGTCCTATGTCATGATGAACCCCGACGGGCGCGAGGCCATGACGGACGCCGTGCGCGAGGCGGTCAACAGCCTCATCGGCAAGGTCTGCACCGAGGGCGGCATCGACCGGCGCGACATCCTGAACGCGGTGTTCGTCGCCAATCCGATCATGCACCACCTGTTCCTGGGGATCGACCCCACCGAACTGGGACGATGGACCACGCCGCGCATGATCTGGGCATCGAGATCAATCGGGGCGCGCGGCTTTACACCCTGCCCTGCATCGCGGGCCATGTCGGCGCGGACGCGGCGGCGGCGGCCCTGTCCGAAGGGCCTTACCGGCAGGACGCCATGATGCTGCTGGTCGATGTCGGCACCAACGCCGAGATCATCCTGGGCAACCGCGGCCGGGTGGTGGCGGCGTCCTCGCCCACCGGCCCCGCCTTCGAGGGGGCCGAGATTTCCTCGGGCCAGCGCGCCGCCCCCGGCGCCATCGAGCGCGTGCGCATCGACCCGCAGACGCTGGAGCCGCGATACCGCATCATCGGGGTGGAGCAGTGGTCCGACGCGCCGGGGTTCGAGGAGGCGGCGGGCGCGGTCGGCGTCACCGGCATCTGCGGATCGGCCATCATCGAGGTCGTGGCGGAAATGTATCTGACCGGCATCATTTCCGAGGACGGGGTGATCGACGGGACGCTTTCCGCCCGCTCCTCCCGCATCCACCAGCAGGGGCGGACCTTTTCGTATCTGCTGCGCGAGGGCACGCCCCGCATCACCGTGACCCAGACCGACGTGCGCGCGATCCAGCTGGCCAAGGCCGCGCTTTACGCGGGCATCCGGCTGCTGATGGAAAAGCAGGGGGTCGCGCGCGTGGACATGATCCGGCTGGCCGGGGCCTTCGGGTCGTTCATCGATCCGAAATACGCGATGGTGCTGGGGCTGATCCCCGACTGCCCGCTGGACGAGGTCCGGGCGGTCGGCAATGCCGCGGGCACGGGGGCGTTGATGGCGCTGCTCAACCGCGGCCACCGGCGCGAGATCGAGGCCGAGGTGCGGCGCATCGAGAAGATCGAGACCGCGCTGGAACCCCATTTCCAGCAGTTGTTCATCGACGCGATGGCGCTGCCCAACAAGGTCGATCGCTTCCCCGAACTGGCGAAGGCCGTGGCGCTGCCCCCCCGCAAGACGGCCGAGGCAGGCGACGCCTCCCCCGTCTCCCGCCGCCGCTCGCGCGAGGACCGGGCCGCGCGAAGGCGCGAGTGATTGGGCACGATTCTGCGGCCCGCCGTCGCGGCAGTCCGTTCGCAGTGGGGGACAAGCTGGACCCCGGCGGCAAACCCTGCTTGACACCCCCAAGAGCGATTGTCCGGGAAAGGAGGGACGGCATGGGAAATCTGGCTGGTCATTGGCAGGTCTGGGCCGTGCTTTCGGCGGCCTTCGCAGCCCTGACCGCGATCTTTGCCAAGATCGGCGTTCAGGCCGTCAACCCGGACCTCGCCACCTTCATCCGCACCATCGTCGTCATCCTGGCCCTGGGCACGATTCTCACCGCCACCGGCCAGTGGCAGCGCCCTGCCGCCGTGCCGGGGCGGAGCTGGTTGTTCCTTGTGCTGTCGGGGCTGGCGACGGGGGCCTCATGGGTCTGCTATTTCCGCGCGCTGAAGCTGGGAGACGCGGCGAGGGTCGCCCCGCTTGACAAGCTGAGCGTCGTGATGGTCGCCGTCCTTGCCGCCCTGTTCCTGGGCGAGCGGCTGTCGGGACTGAACTGGCTGGGGGTGGGCCTGATCGCCGGGGGCGCCATCCTGGTCGCCTGGAAGGGATAAGCCGAAGCGCATCCACTCTTCTGCGGCTCGCGCCCTTGCGGGCAAGACGCTTCCCCTGACGCTTCCCCTGCGGAAAGCCCAGTGGTTCAGCGCCGCTCCGCCCCGGAAAGGAAAGCCGCGATCAGGCGCGGCCTGAACCGCCGCATTTCCGTGCCTATCCGCGCGTCCCCTGGGCGGGACTGCCGGCGAGCGACTGCCGGGGACTGCCCACCCAAGGGCGGCATCGCCTGTTGACAGGAACGCTGGCCATCCCCATCGGCCTGTTCGGCCTCCTCTCGATTCCACCGTCCGCCCTCGGGGATTGACCCTGCCGGTCACCGATCAGACAGCCCCCGCCCATGCCGGCTTGACCCAGAAGATCTGCGGGGCACGGGAAAGCCCTGCCCTGATCCGGTGCGGCGCTCCCGACGAAGGCAGCCGCCAGTTCAGCCGCCTGCCTTGTTCCGGCGGCATGAGATCAGCCCCGAGGTGCAAGGACCGGGCGGGACAGCGGCCGGACATGTTCGCCCGACCAACCTGAAACCGCACGAAACCGGCATTTCCTGCCTTTCTGCCCCCTCGTCATGCCGCCCGGCTGGTATATGGGCAGTTGCCGGGGAAACAAGCACGCATCCTCGAACCAGACGTGTCTGGTGCGCGCCTGGACGCGTTTCACCCGGAAATTGCTGTGCCTGCCGTAACAGAAGGCCACGGGCCGGGCGGCTGGCCCGTGCGAAGGGACCAGACATGCCGGCTGCTGCAGGACCCGCGCAAACGAAGTTGTCTTTTCCGGTACGGTTTGCGGGGCGCTGCCCAGATCGCCCGACCTGCCCGCGCCACTGCGGGCGCGAAACAGCGATCAGGTCATATCGCGGGGAACCCACGCCGTTGCGGGTGCAGCGCGGCCTTTCAGGCCATCGCCTCGATCCGCACCCCGGCAAAGCGTGCGGCGGCAGATTCCAGCGCCGCGCGGTCGGGCATCAGGCAGCCTGCGGTGGACAGCGCGTCCGCCAGCGCGGCCTGCGGCGCGGACACCGACACCAGCGTCCAAGCCGCGGCCGAGGGCTGGCCCGTGCGCGGATCGATGACATGGCCCAGCCGCCCCTCGGCGTCGAAACAGGTGCCGCGCGGGGCGGAACTGGCCAGCGCGCGGTCGCGCAGCGGCACCGCCTGTCCATTCGTCAGCGTGACGGGCCAGGCCCCGGCATCCGGCGGGTGGCCCAGGGCGCGCAGCTCGCCCATCTCGACCACCACATCAGCCAGCCCCAGCCCGCGCAGCCGGTCGGCCACGCGGTCGGTGATATAGCCTTGCGCAATCCCGTTCAGGGTCAGGGACATGCCGGGACGGGCCAACGCCACGCGGTCGGGCGCCACCGTCACCCCGTCCCATCCGGTAGCGGCCAGCGCGCGGGCCAGTTCGGCATGATCGGCCGCGCGCCCTGCGGCCGCAGCCTGCGCATGAGTCTGCCACAGGGGCTGGACGCTCGGGTCGAACAGCCCGCCCGTCGCATCATGTACCAGCCTGCTCAGCGCCAGCACCTCGACCAGTTCGGTCGGCGGCGCCTCCAGCACGCCCGCGGCATTCAGCCGCGACAGCGCCGAATCGGGACGGTAAAGGCTGAAGATGCCTTCCAGCCGCGACAATTCGGCCCGTGCCGCGGCGATCATGCGGTCGGCGTCGGGATGGGCCAGAATCAGCCGCGCCTCGGCCCCCAGCGCGATGCCGCGCCATTGGCGGATGGGGATCTGCGCGCGGGCGGCGGTCCCGGCCAGCACGGCGACTGATGCGATGGCGATGAAGCGGCGGCGGCCCAGCATGAATGTCATCACATCTTCTCCTTTTTGCGGTCATCGGCCAGCACCTGCAGCCGGGCCAGGAAATCGGCGTCCTCCTCCGGGGCGGCAGCGCCGTCGGCGGTCAGGACGGTTTCGGGGGCAATCTCGTCCAGGCGCTGGACCGTGCCGCCATTGGCCTGCGCGAATGCGCGGGCGGCGGAATCAGCCGCAAAGGGAATCAGTTCGGGCGCGCCCATCCCCCCCTGCCGCGCCGAACCGGTGACATAGAAGGCGGCGTCCGCATCGATCCAGTTCGTCGTGCCCGGCTGTTCCCAACTGGGGGCCGCCCCCATGTCGTTGACATAGATCGCGGTGATCTGGCCGTCCTGTTCGGGCATCAGCTTGTAGGCCACGGCATCGCGCACCTGGCTGAAGAACAGCGGGTTGGGCTGGTCCTTCAGATGCACCTGCGCCTTGGGGCCTGGATGTTCCATCAGGTTCATCTGGCAGAAATGGCCGGCGGCCTCGGCCGTCAGGGCGACGGCTTCGGGCTTGGCCACGTCCTCGGCCCGGCAGGCGCCAAGGGCGAGCGCGGCCAGCAGTGGCAGAAGAAGGACAGGTTTCATGGCGTCACCCTGCGGAAGGCGGCGGTGGCAAGGACCAGCGTCAATATGGGCCACAAGGCCAGCGATACCAGCGCCTGCCACCACGGAATCGACGCTGCCGCCCCGCCCAGGCCCGATGCCGCGGCAGTGGCCCCGCTGGCGCCCAGGTTGAACAGACGAAAGGCATCGGCGGGATTGCCCAGCAGCAGCGCGGGCAGGGCGGTGGTCAACGCCTCGCCCCCCGCCTGCGACACCAGCAGGCCCAGCAGCGCCAGATCGTACAGCACGACCGCGACCAGCCAGACCCCGATCGCCAGCCCTGCCGCCCCGGACGGACGCCGCGACAGTGCCGACACCAGATAACCTGCGCCCAGAAAGCTCGCCCCCAGCAGGACCGAGGTCCATCCCAGCCGCCACAGCGCCGGCAGCCCCGCGGCCGAGGCCGGATCGGCCAGGAACGCCGCCCCGGCGGCCAGCCCGTATCCGACCGCGACAGCAACCGCGAGGATCGCCAGATGCGCCGTCAGCTTGCCCGCCAGCACCTGCCCGCGCCCGACCGGATAGGTCAGCAGCAGCGGCAGGGTGCCGCGCTCGACCTCTCCGGCCACGGCGTCGAAGGACATCAGCAGCGCCACCAGCGGCACCAGATAGACCGCAAGGCTGGTCAGCGAGGCCACGATCACCGACAGCCGGTCCGCCCCCAGCGCCCCGGTCGGCGCCGATCCCGCCGCGGCCAGCGCCAGCGAGAACAGCGCCATCATGGCGACGGCAATGGTGACCCAGCGGTTGCGGGCGGCGATGCGCAACTCGGCCGCGGCGATGGCAAGAACCCGGCTCATTCCGCGGCCTCCGGCAGGCGGTGGCGCGGGCCGCCCGCTTGCGGGGCTGCGTCGCGGCGGCTGATGCGGCTGTAGATGTCTTCAAGGCTGGGCGGCACGATGTCCACATCCTCGATCAGAGCGCGCGCCTCGGCCACGCGGGCCAGCAGCGCAAGCTTGCCCCCCTGCGGCACGGTCAGGCGCAGCA